>JASFUR010000134.1:0-8242 GCA_050050215.1 Gemmatimonadota bacterium | reverse complement strand
GCCCAACTACATTGAGGCTCCATATCGGCCATACCGCTTTCATCCCGACCGCCCGTTCGACCCGTCACCGGACGGTCCGATGGTCGAGATCCCGACTACCGTGGGATACCTCAAGGGCGGCCATCGACGCATGGCGCGCTTCCGTGCCTCGATCGAGAAAACCATCCTCGCCCGCCTCAAGGTCGTGGGCATCCTCAGCGAAACCGGGGTCTTGCAGCGCCGCTGGCTCTCCCCCGAGCACTCCTCCGCGTCGGACATGCGCCGACTTTGCGAGGCTTGTCTTCGGTCCGGTGAGCCCGTGTTGGGCCTCACCTTCCACTCGTGTACCCTCCTGCCCGGAGCCACGCCGTTCGTACGGGATGACGGCGATCGAGAGCGACTGCTCCGATGGATCGAGGAGGTGCTCCAGTACGCTTCCGGCAGCGGCTTCGTATTCAGAACGCTCGGTGAAGTGGCAATGTCTGTCCTGAACGGCAACGTCGTCACCGAGGGCACTCAACCCTCGTAGAGACGCACGTACTGATCGGCCATCGTGGCTGCGGTGAACTCGGCCTCGGCGCGGCGGCGGGCCGCTGCGCCGAGGCGTGTCCTCAGGGCGGGATCCGCCGCGAGCCGAAGCAGCCCATCCTTGAGGGCATCCGGATCACCAGGCGGCACGAGCACACCGAACTCGTCGCTCGGAATCAGCTCGCCTATCCCGCCCACGTCGGAGGCAAGGACCGGTCGCCCGGCAAGCATGGCCTCGATCATCGCCATCGGCAGTCCCTCGGAGAGAGACGGCATGACGTAGATGTCCGCTGCAGCAAGCAGGTCGGGCACGTCGGAGCGGTAGCCCAAGAGGAGGACGCGGTCCTCAACGCCGCGACTTCGGATGCGCGCCCGCAGACTGTCTTTCTCGAAGCCGCTGCCCGCGATCGCGACGACGGGGCGCGTGGATGGCAGCATCTCCGCGACGGCGTCGATAAGCACCGAGTGCCCCTTCACCGGATAGAGGCTCCCCACGGCGACGGCCAGTATCTCCTCAGACCCGATTCCCAACCGCCCCCGAACCCCGGTATTCGACCCGGACAGTGCGTCGACGCCGTTCCGAACCAGTCGAATCGCGCGAGGCGACACTCTCAAATGTTCGGCCAGACTCCGACGGAGAGCGCTCGATACGGCCACCGTATGGTCACTCAGCGTCGAGGCGAGACGAAGGCCCGTGAGCCGCCTGGGATGCTCTGCGAAGTAGGTGCTGCCGTGCATGGTAATGACGTGTCGGCATCCGGCCAAGCTCGAGGCCGGGGCGCCGAACACCGACATGGCGAACTCGTGGCTATGCAACACGTCCAGTTGCTGCTCGCGGATCTCGCGGGACAGGCTCAACACCACGGACGCAGCGCCACGATAGCCGCGAACCGGGATCAGCCTCCTCTGAACTCCCAACTCTCTGAGACGGCCTGTGAGCCAACCGGACCCCCCCTCGGGCCCGAAGGCCACTACCTCGTGACCCTTTCGGAGTAGCTCCCGCGCGAGGTGCAGGAGCATGGTCTCCGCCCCCCCGGGATCGTCTGTTTCGATGGCGAGTCCAATCCGCACTTCAGTCCGGTCCGTCTCTCGGTTAGGCCGGGGCATCGAACGATGCCCGACTGCTCAAGAAGCTAGCTCAAACCCTCGAACCTTCTCCAGTCGAGGACCCCCCACCGGAGCCGGTCCGAGGAGGACGCCGACCATTTGTGCGGGTCATGAGCAATTGCCGAAGCGACTCCATTGCTCCACCGTGTTCACCTGAATGAGTGCTCTCGGAGACGCCTCGATGGAAAATACCGGCAGTGACCAAGGAGTCGTCCATCTAGGCCCCCGCAGAGTGGGTCGAATGCTGGCCGCGGTAGTGGGCTGTCTCCTTACTGCCCATTGTCTGGGGCTCTTTTCGACGTATGTCCTCGGCCACAACAGCGTGAAGGGCCTCGTGCCGCTCTTCAATATGGACCTCGAGCAGAACATCCCCGCGATCGTCTATGCCGCCTTCTTCGTGGTGGGATCTGGCGGCTTCTATGCTCTCCACAGGCTAGACCGGCTCAGCCCGCCCGGGTCCCGTCATTGGATGGTCCTGAGCTTCCTCTTCCTCTTTCTGGCTCTCGACAAGGCCATCGAGCTCCACGGACACCTAACGGTCCCGGTTCGAAGCCTTCTCGGCACTTCGGGTTTCTTCTATTTCGCGTGGATCGTCCCGTATGGGGCCGTAGTTGCTGTGCTGTCCCTCTACCTCCTGCCACGGATCCTTGCGCTTCCCAAATCGATCCGAACCTTGTTCCTGCTCTCCGCTATTGCATATCTGCTGGGCAGCATCGTCTTCGTAGGGATCGGGGGATTCTACGGTCAGGTCTACGACGCACTCTCAACGGCCGAGCAACAGAGTTACCCAAGAATGCTCGAGTACGACTTGGTCGCGACGGCGGAAGACGCATTGGAGTTCTTCGGTCTTGCGACACTGATCTATGCGCAGGCTTGCCTACTGAACCTTAGGGGGAAGGACCTGCAGATTCAGTTCCGGTAAGACCTCCCGCCGGATACCCCAGGCGACGCAATCGATCCAACAGCAGGGCACCCCCAAACACCCTCGCCATAGCTGACACGGTCGTGACCGGCCTGCTGCGGCACGACCTTCAGGCGGTGGGCCAGATGTTCACGTCCTTCCCGACGGCACGGGGGTGCCGCAGCGGATCCCTGACCCCCAGAGTGACCGGCGCCCTACGACGATCAGAAAAAGGGGGACTAGTCAGCCGCGAGTGCTTATCATAGACCAGCACTGTGGGGTTCGATCCGACCCCTACTCCCCGAGACCCGACCTCATGTGCGGCATCGCTGGTATCATCTTCACGGACCGGGACCGGCCCGCTGACTCCGCCGCACTGGGGCGGATGCTTGGCGCGATCGCACATCGGGGACCCGACGACGAAGGTCGGCATGTAGCCGAGAACGTTGCTCTCGGCATGCGCCGTTTGAGCATCATCGACCTCGAAGGCGGACACCAGCCCATCTTCAACGAGACCCGGGACCGCGTCATCGTCTTCAACGGGGAGATCTACAACTACCGAGAGCTGCGCAGGCAGCTAGACGGCCGGGGACATCGGTTCCGCACCGGATCGGACACCGAAACCGTCTTGCACCTGCAGGAGGACGTGGGCGCCGCGTGCGTGGAGCACCTCCGAGGGATGTTCGGCTTCGCGATCTGGGATGACACGGAGCAGGAGTTGCTGCTCGCGCGGGACCGGTTCGGTATCAAGCCGATGTACTACACATACGGACCCTGGGGTCTCGCGTTCGCCTCCGAGCTGAAGGCCCTGCATGCCGCGGATCTGACGGGCGGAGACCTCGACTGGGAAGCTCTCGAGGGCCTGTTCAGACTCGGATACGTGCCCGCACCGCGCACGCCCTTCCGCTCGGTGCTCAAGCTGCAGCCGGGACACGTGCTCCGCTGGCGTCCGGGCGCTCTCCCGGAGACCCGTCGATATTGGGACGTGCCGAACGGGCACGCTCGTCGACGGCCACATGCGCCGGAAGCGGTGCGCGCACGTCTCGATGAGTCCGTAAAGGCCCATCTCATCGCCGACGTCCCGGTCGCCGCGTTCCTCAGTGGCGGGTTCGATTCCTCGGCGGTCGTCTCCAGCATGGCCCTCGCCGGCGAAGAGGTACACGCTTTCACCGTGCGTTATCAGGGATCTGGAGCCGACGGGGCGGACGAGACCCCCCTCGCCCGCGAGCTCGCCGGCCGCTACGGCGTGGACCTGACGGTCGTGGACGTTGAGCCGGACATTGGCGAGATCTTCGAGCCGATTGTCCGGGCCATGGACGAGCCCCACGGCGACGAGTCTGTAGTACCTACGTGGCTCATTTGCGAGCGCGTTGCGGCCGAATACAAGGTGGCTCTCGTGGGGACGGGTGGTGACGAGCTCTTTGCCGGTTATCCCCGTCACATAGGCCTCGGGGCGGCGAGCTTGTGGAACCGGGTCCCGGGGCCGCTCCGGAGTCTACTAAGCGGAGCCGCCAGTCGGCTCCCAGAACCGGAGGGTGGGGGGCTCGGTGTCTCCCGCCTGAAGCGATTCACTCGCTCCTCCGGCGGCTCCACGGCTTCCCGATACTTCAGCCTGCAGGACCGCTTGTCCGAGCCGGGGCTCTTCGCCCCGGACATACGGCAGATCATGACTGCAGGGTACCCGGCCGCGATGTTCGCGGAGCACGGCCGAACCGCGCCCACCGACGGCCTCGTGCGGCCTGCTCTGTACATGGATTACCGAACGTACCTGCCGGATGACCTGCTCCACCTCGCCGACCGTATCTCCATGGCGCACTCATTGGAGTTGCGCGTCCCTTTCATCGACCATGAGGTGGTGGAAGATCTGTTCCCCATCCCCGACCGGACGCGCGTCGGAGCAGGTCGTCCCAAGCGCCTCCTTCGCCAGGCGCTTCGACCTCGGCTTCCGGAAGCGCATTTCTCCGCGCCCAAGCGCGGTTTCGTCGGGCCCACCGCCACGTGGTTGCGCAACGAGTTGGCACCGGTCCTAGCCGATGAGCTCTCCGCCGATCGCGTTCGACGCCTCGGCTACTTCGATACCGATGTGGTGGATCGCCTGCGACGGGAGCACGCCGAGCGCAAGCAGAACCACGAAAGCGTGCTTTGGAGTCTACTTTGCTTCATGACGTGGCACCGTATTTACGTGGAGACTGCGGTCACCGCGCCGTCATGACTTCCTGATATCGCCGACTTCCGACACCCCGATGACAGAAAAGGAATCGACACCAGAGGGCGAGGGCATTCCACCTCGCCGCCCTCGTCTCAAGGCGCTGCTCACCAACCTCGCGTTGATCGGAGCGTCGACCCTAATCGCCCTTCTCGTCGCCGAGGTGGCCATCCGAATTGTGGCGCCACAGCAGCTCATCCTCATCCGGCCCGACGTCTGGGAAGCGGCCGACACGGTCGGATGGCTCCATCGTCCAAACGTCGCCACTCAGCTCAACACCGGCGAACGAACCATCGACTTCTACACGGACGCCGAAGGCTTCCGGGTGGGAGGCGACGGGCGCGTGCAGGCTGAACACGAGGTCCTCGTGCTCGGAGACTCCTTCATGGAGGCTCTGCAGGTCGATTACGAGCAGTCCGGGCCGGGACTGCTGCAAGACCGCCTCAGCGCGGCTTTGAACGAGCCCGTCGCAGTCCGTGACGCGGGCATCGGCGGATGGGACCCGGACCAGTACCTCCTTCGAGCCCGAACGCTGGTCCCGGCGGCCGACTACGACGCCGTGCTCGTCGCCGTCTATCTGGGCAACGACGTTCTACCTCGCGCCCGGGACTACATCCCACCTCGCGCGCCTGTTCGACGTTATCATCTTCGCCTGCCCCGCTCCCTCTCATGGTCGGAATTCGTCGATTCCTTTCTCCGGCCGTTGAACGACTTTCTCGAGGTTCGCTCCCACCTCTTCCTCTTCTTCAAGAACCGCCTCCAGGAAGTCCGCATGCGGACGGGGCTCGCCGTGCTCGACTTCCCGGAGTCCTTCCTGAGCGAGACCGCGGACAGCGGCCAGTGGGAGGTCACGGCCGGGCTCCTCCAAGCTATTGACACGCTCGCCCGAAGCTACGATGTACCCACGCTGTTCGTGCTCATCCCCACTCCCTTCCAGATCGACCCGGTCGACCTCGCTCGGTACGTCGAGGGGTATGGAATCGATCCCGACGATATCGACCTCGACCAGCCGAATCGGATCATGAGGGAGGAGCTCGATGCACGGGGCTTGGAAGTGATCGACCTGTTGCCGGTGTTCCGTCAGGCCCACCAGGAGGGTACCCGACTCTATGGCGCGGTGGATCAGCACTTCACGCCCGCGGGCAATCGCCTATTCGCAGACGAGGTCACGCCCGAGCTTGTCGCCCTTCTGAAGGGAAACCACGAGCCCGACAGCTCGGACCCGCCAGTCAACAGATGAGCTCGACGCCACGTGTGCTTTTCGTAGCACCCGTGATGCCCTGGTGCCGAGAGAACGGCAGCAGCGTAATCACGGCCGACCTGCTGGAAGCCCTGTCACGAACCGAGGTCGACATACTCCCGGTCTTCATACGACGTCCCCCATCCGGGTACGTTCAGGAGCCGCCGACCGGGATGGATGGGGTATTGCTGGACATTCCGGGACTTCCACGCTGGGTGTCGGTCATGCGGGCGGTTCGCCGTCGCGCCTTCCCCTTGCGCCACCGCTTCGACAACCAAGCCGTTGCCGAGCGACTGCTTCACCTGGTCGGCGAGACCGGCTTTCGACCGGACCTTGTCCACGTCGAGCACCTGCCGCTCGTGGACCTGGGTCGCGAGGTCTCGACCAGACTGCAGGTGCCGATGGTGTACCGGGCCCACAACATCGAGTCGCGCCTCTGGGCACGCAGGCTCGGGGGGCCCGAATGGCTCAAACGGCCAATTGTCTCCGCGATCGAGGGCTCCGAAGCGGAAGCCATCGAGCTCGCGGACCTGACGCTCCTGATTTCCGAGGGCGACCAGGAGTGGGTTTGTGAGCGAGCTCCCTCGGCGCGGTCCGGCCTTCTCCCCTGTACGCTGAGCCTTCAGCGTTATGATGCAATCCCACGGAATCCACCCGTGTTCGAGCATCAGATTTGCTTCGTGGGCGGGCTCGATTGGGCGCCGAACGAGGACGGATTGCGTTGGTTCGTAGATGCAGTCCTTCCTCTCGTGGTCGATCGGCTTCCCGACGCCGGGTTGGTCGTGCTCGCTCGCGGAGGCACCGAGCGGCGCTGGCTGACCGAGAATCCCGCCATACACCTCCTCCCTGCCGAATCCCGTGCCGCAGAGGTCTTCGCGTCGAGCCACGTATCCGTAGCGCCGCTCTTCCAGGGAGGTGGGGTGCGAATCAAGATTCCTGAGAGCCTAGCGCTGGAGTGCCCGGTCGTCGCCACGAGCGTTGGCGCGGAGGGGCATGAGCTCCCCGGTCTCACCTGCGAGAACGAGCCGGATCCTTTCGCTTCAGCATGTGTCCGCTACCTCGCCCAGTCCGAGGCTGGTGACCGACGTCGGCACCGACTGCGCCCTGCCGTCGAGGCGCGTTACGGCGCGAGTCGCCAGGCCGATCGCCTCCTGGGGTTCTGGTCACAGACGACGCAGTCGTAGGTCGCGACGGCAGAACTTTTTTGCCAGGTCGCTGGCAAGAACTGCTTGCTTCGATTCCGCAACCGCGAAGCCAAACGAGGTGAATCGTAGCGTCTCCGTACCGGCGGCTTGGCGCAAAGATTGGCACGATTCTGGCTTCTCCGTTTCCACGACGTGCATCGGTGCCGCCGATGCAGTGGACGCTGCTCAGAGCAAAGCCGTCGAAAGGCGGGGACGCAGAGCCATAGGAGCTAAGGTGATCGCGGTAGTCGGTCGATCACTAGGCTAGCCGGGCCGCCAGCGATATCCCGCGCTGCGGGACATGAACTGGCGGCCCGGTTGCGTAACAGACCCGACTCGCAACGTGCGATTGGGTCGCTACCACGGCTATCCGGTTCAAGACGAAAGTCGTCCTGGAATGGCCGCAGCCTATGGAGACCGACGCATCATGTGTACCGCGACCCCTGGGGGGGAGGTCGCCCGTGATTTCCCTCAGAAGCATCGCTGCCGTGCGCCTCAGCGCTCGGCAACCCGCCGTTCCAATGTCACCCTGTTGCTCTCACTCGCGTTCTTGGCCTCGTGCGACAGCGCATCCACGATCGTCCAACTCAACAGCGAGCCCAACCCCGACGCGGCCATCGTCGAGGTCGTGTCCGGGGACGATCAGGAAGGCGAAGTCGCCGCCTACTTGGCCGACCCGATCACCGTCGAGGTCCGGGACTCGACGACCGGGATGGTCCTCGAGGGCGTCGAGTTGGAGTGGTCCTTCCAGCAAGGCGGCGGCGCATCGGGAGGCCGCGGCCAGGCCGTGCAGACCGTCGTCATGGCGACCGACTCCCGGGGGCGGGCCAGCATGTATTGGCAACTCGGGACTCAGGCCGGCAACCAGTCGGCATCAGTGGAGATCACCGGGTATGCCGACATCGGACCTTCCGGACCGGCAGCCGCCCCGCCAGCCGATCGAGGCTGGCGCAAGGCAGACTTCAGCGCCCGCGGACACCCCAGCAGCCCTAGCAACGTCTCGGTGTCTCCGTCGTCCGTCAGCCTGGCTGTGGGCGATTCGGTGCAGCTGACCGGAGAAGTGTCCGACAAATACGGCAACGTCATGGAGAGCCCGA
>JASFUR010000133.1:0-8245 GCA_050050215.1 Gemmatimonadota bacterium | reverse complement strand
ATCGGACAGCCCGCATGGCGACCAGTTCGGCACGCGCACCTGTGCCGAGTGTCACGATCCCGGAGCGTGGGAGGAGCCCGTGGGCTTCGATCATGCCATGACGGCGTTCCCCCTCGAGGGGCTCCACGCCCGCGTCTCGTGTGCCTCCTGTCACGGGAGCGGGGAGGGCGCACAATACGCAGGCCTCGCATACGGGACCTGCGCGGGCTGCCACGACGATCCGCACGGCGACGCCATGCAGGGGTCCTGCTCGGGTTGCCATCAGGTGACCGGTTGGCAGTCGCTGCGCTCGGGAAGCGTGGAGGGTCGGTTCGACCACAACCGCACTTCGTTCGCTCTGCATGGGGCACACGCGGCGGCCGAGTGCGCGGCCTGCCACCGTCCGGGCCGGCCGCCCCGGGGCGAGCTGGTGCGCATGACGTACCAGCCGGGGACCGCCACCAACAGCTATCCCAGGCCCCTCGCGGACTCGTGCTTCTCGTGCCACGTCGACCGCCACGCTGCATCCACGGCGGCGACGCGCTGGACGCGCTGTGACGACTGTCACGCCGACTCCGCTTGGAGACCTTCCGACTACGGTGTCGCGCGCCACGCGGACACTGAATTTCCGCTGACCGGCGCGCACCTGGCGACGCCGTGTGCGCAGTGCCATGGGCCCGCCGCGGCCGCTTCGGCGTTCCCGCTCGCGGTCTCGGGCCGCGCGTGCGTGGACTGCCACGAGGGCGGCGAAGACCACGAGCGCTACGCTGATCGTACGTGCGAGTCGTGTCACACGACCGAGGCGTTCGACGACCTGACGTTCGACCACGCTTTGGTCGTGGACGAGCTCGGCGGCTGCTCCTCGTGCCATGCCGACCGCGACCCCCACGCGGGGCAGTTCGAGGGCAGCGACTGCGGCTCGTGTCACGTCACCGAGCACTTCGAGATCGATTCGTTCGACCACGCGCAGACGGCGTTCCCGCTGGACGGCGCCCACAACGGAGTCGACTGCGCGTCCTGCCATCGAAGCGAAGGCTCGGACGCCGCCGCGTTCGTCCGCTACCGGCCACTCGGCACCGAGTGCGTCGACTGTCACGGAGGTGATCGATGAGACGCCATGCGTTCTGGCTGCTGACCGCGGTCGTCGCCGGCGCGGCCCCCCTGTCCGCCCAGCAGGCATCCGAGAACCCACACGGCGCGTTGCCGGACGGGCTGTCGTGCACGTCGTGCCACACGACCGAAGGTTGGAGCCCCCTCAGGGCGGACCTCGAGTTCGATCATGCGTCGACCGGCTTCGCGCTGGACGGCCGCCACGACGGCGCCACATGCGCGAGTTGCCATGGGGGGCTGTCGTTCGACGGCGTGGAGGCGCAGAGCGGAGATTGCGCTTCGTGCCACACCGACGTGCACCAGGGGACGATCGACCGGGACTGCGCGTCGTGCCATACGACCGAGTCGTTCACCCAGCTCGACTTCGGCATGGTGCACCCCGCGGACTTCGCGCTCGAGGGGGCTCACCTGCAGACATCGTGCGAGAGCTGCCACACCGACGACCTGGGCGGGGCTTACCGGCCGCTCGACACGGAGTGCGTCTCGTGTCACGCGGGGGACTACTTCTCGTCGGCCCTGGTCGACCACCAGGCGCTGGGCTTCTCGACGACGTGCACGGACTGCCACTCCGCGCTCTCGTTCCGGGACGTGGCGTTCGACCACTTCGTCGTCTCGGGAGGCTTCGAGCTGATCGGGCGTCACGCGAGCATCGACTGCACGTCGTGTCACAGCGGCCCGGACGGCGACGTTCCATGGCCGGCGACGGACGCCGAGGACTGCTACGCGTGCCACGTCGACGACTACGACCGTGAGCATGGCGGAGGGTTCCCGACCGACTGCGTGGCGTGCCACACCCCGTTCACGTGGGACGACGCGGACTTCGAGCATACGTTCGGAATCTTCTCCGGACCGCACCGGGGAGAGTGGGACACCTGCTCGGATTGCCACGACGTGCCGGGGGACTACTCGAGCTTCTCCTGCCTCGGGTGCCACAGTCAGTCGCGCATGGACGCCGAGCACCGCGAACGACGCGGGTACGCGTACGACTCCCCGACGTGTCTGTCGTGCCACCCGACGGGGAGGGGGGACTGATGTGCCCCGGTCGCTTGTTCGGCCTTCGCGTGCTCTGCGCCATGGCGGTGACGGTCGCGGGGACGCCTGTGGGTGTCCTCGCGCAGGACGCTTCGGGCGACGCCGTCCCGCGCGTGCCCGCCTCCATCGACTACGTCAGCGTGGACGGGCTCTACCTCGACATCGGGTCCGACCAGGGCGCCGTGCGCGGGGACACCGTGGCGGTATACGGCAGCGCAGCCGACGCCGCGCCGATGGGCCGGGTTGTGCTGGTCTCCGTCACACGGCGGCGGTCGGTCGTGCAGCCGGTGGACGAGCTCGACGCGGAACTCGGCGACGTACTCTTCCTTCCGCTGACGGCTCCGGAGGCGGTGGCGGAGGCGTCGACCGCCACGGCTGGGACGACGCCCACGGCCTCGACCTCGTCGGTACGCACCCCCGTTCGCGGAACGGGCCCGCGGGTCTCCGGCCGGCTCTCTCTCGACCTCGACGCGCGCGAGACGCACACGTCGTGGGGTGGGGACCTCTTCGGAGATGCCCGCCGCAGGTTCTTCACCCCGACGACCCGGCTCTCGCTCACCGCGACAGAGCTGCCGGGCGGGCTCTCGTTCCGCACGAGCCTCCGTGCGGCCTATCGATATGACGACCTCACGGCCGGCCCTCCCCCCATGTCGGTACGGGCGTACGAGGCGGCGGTGACCAAGGAGTTCGACGAGGTGCCCGTTCAGGTCACGGTCGGACGGTTCGGGAATCGATACGAGGCATACAGCGCCTATTGGGACGGCGCGATGCTGCGCGTCGGAGGACGCAGGGGTGGTATGGGCGTCGTCGCGGGCTTCGAGCCCGCGCGATACGACGAGGGGTTCTCCACCGACCTGCCCAAGCTCTCCGGGTTCGCGGATCTATCCCTGAGAGGGCGGTCTTGGCGCTACGACACCGACATGTCGGCGCATATCCTGCTGCCCAGTGGGGGCGTCGATCGGGGCTTTTTGGGTTGGAGTCAGTCGGTCTCGGTGGGGCGCGTATCGTTCAACCAGCGTCTGCGCCTCGACGGCGGCATCGACGGCACGTCACTCTCGCTCGGCCAGGTGCGCGCGCGAGTCGGCTTGAGGCTCACCCCGACGCTCGGTCTCAGAGCCACATACGGTCGCTCGAGGACCCCGTTCACCGCGGGTGACGCGCTCTTCGATCCTCTGGTGACCGTCGGCCCCTATCGCGAGGAGGCCACGGCGGGATTCGATCTCAGGGGAACCACGGCCTGGCTCTCGGCCGAGGCCGGGCGCACGCGTCGCGAAGGGGAGCCGGATGCGGGCCTCTCGGTGACCGGTCGGACGGGTGTCGCGCTCGGGCACACCCGCTTGACCCTGTCCGCTCGCGAGTGGAAACGTGCCGACCAGCGGTCGACCAGCGTCGCGCCGGGCCTGTCGTTCCAGTGGATGTCGATGGATTGGCGTACCGGATACCGCTACTACCGGACGGACCTGGCTGTGCAGGCGATCACCTCCCAGGCCGTCGAGGTCCGGCTCGGCTTCAAGCTCTTCAGGGAGATCCGTATGACGGTCCGGGGCGAACAGCAGTGGGGCTCGAGCCTGTCCGGCTCCCGCATCCAGATCGGGCTGTGGCGCAGCTTCTGAAGGTGCCCGTCAGTGCTCCAGACCTTCCTGTAGGGTCGGATCCCTGAGGCTGTCCTCAAGCCGCATGTACCACGGGTCGTTCACGGAGTCGCGGTAGAAATAGAGGATGAACTCCCGCTCCTCGACATGTTCGTCAAGCAGGATGCGCTTTCCGCCAGCGCGGAAGCCGACGTCTTCGACTCGGAGGGGTCCGGTGGGAGGGGTGGTGGAAGCCCTCATTCCGGGCAAGCTAGTCGCCCATGACGCCGCGGCTCAACGACCGCGGCCCGCTACTCCACGACGATCGTGCCCTCCATTCCGACCGAGTGGTGGGGGGAGCAGTAGTAGTCGTATGTGCCCGGCACGTCGAACCGCACGTCGAACGTCTCACCGTCGCTCGCGGTCTGCCACTCGCTCCAGGTGCTGTGGCCGTCCGGGGTGACCGTGTGATAGGTGGACGTCGTGTTCCGCCATCGCACGGTCGATCCCGCCGCGACGTGCACCTCGGCGTCGGAGAACTCGAAGTTGCTCAGCTCGATGACGACGTCGGGCTCGGAGTCGGGTCCCGTGGGGTCGGTATGTTGGCTGCACGCGATCGCGAATGCCGATACCAACATCGCGACCATCCGGCGGCGCCGTGTTGCGCCGGTCGAGTTCTTCATCGGAGGCGCCTCAGGGTGATGGGGATCGTGTATTCGATGCCGAACCGAGTGCGCGTGCCGCGAGACGATCCTTCAAGAGACGCGGTGCCCACATTCGACACGTGGACGGACAGGCTATGGGGTGTGCGGGGGACGCCGAGCTGCACGCCGGCGCTCCATGCGGTGGGCTCGTCGGACTTCCGGTCGAGCAGGAAGCCGTAGTCGCCCGCGACTGAGATCGACGTGGTGAGGCGGAGGAGCGCTCCGCCCGTCGCGGCGAACCGAGCTCTCGAACCTTCATAGGCATCGGAGAAGGCGCGCCCCACGACGAGCAGTCGCAGTCGTCCCAGGCTCCGGGCCACCAACAGCTCACCGTCGATGCTTTCGGACGCGAAGTTGTAGCCCACCTGAACCGAGACGTCGGCCGGGGCTCCGCCGGCTTCCGTCAGAAGCCGAGCCCGCGCGTAGGGCTCCCACTCGTTCGGGTAGGCCGGCACCAGGGTCGAGTTGGTTCCGTACACGAAGCCGACGAGGAATCGTCCCGTGACTCCGGTGGCCACGTTGAAGGTGGGCGTCGTGGTGATCTTCCGGGCCGGCGCGTCACCCATCGAGAAGCGGTGAACGAAGTTCAGCTGAATGACGCCGGGGTCGACGCTCCAACCGCCCATGACGTTCGGGGAGCGCATTGCCACGGACTGCCCCGCGCTGGGTGACGGGGACGCAGTGGCGACGAGGATGGCGGCCGCCGCCGAAGCGACGGCCGCACCGAATCGAATCCTCATCCGACGAACACGACGGGACAGTTCACGACTGCGGCGAGTCCGAAGCTCGTGGCCGCTTGCGCCGAGGCGAGGTCGGTGACGTTGGCGAACTCCGCGTTGTCGTAGGGCATCACGTCCCAGAGCGGCGAGTAGTCCGCGTCGCCCGGAATGGTCTCGACGACGTTGTGCGTCTGGTCGGTCCCCATCTCGGTCATGAAGCCGGATGCGGGGCCGCCGCCCGTCTCGTCGGGGTCGATGTTGAACGACACGTAGATGTCGCTCGTAGGCACGGCACCCCCGGCGGTCGCCATGAGCGGCGCCTCGTTGAAGTCGAAGTAGAAGACCACCTCATTCTTGTACCAACCCATCGTGAGGCCGGCCGCGCCCGGACCTTCGTCGGCCGTGGAGCCGTCGGGCACGATCGGGCAGTTCACGACGATGTCGGTCTCTTCGATGTCGTATCCGGCCGCCACGATCTCCTGGACGCTCGTCACGGTGTTCGCGACGTAGTCGGCCGGGACCGTGACCTTGTTGACCCTCCAGAAGTCGCTGTAGCCGGCATCTCCGGGCACCACATCGACGATGTTGAGCTGGCCGTCGACCGGTGTGGAGCTTCCCTCGGCGAAGAGCACGAAGATCGGTGCCGGCTCTGTGGGCATCACGTCGAAGTTGTAGTAGCGGACGACCTGCCCGTCCGGCCCGAGACCCTGCGTGATGAAGGGCGCTTCGTCGAGGTCGATAGCCTCGCCGGCTGCGGGGAACGCCGCGTTCTCGCTCCGCTTGAAGAGCGTCGCGGCCTCGTCGCTGAACCGGTCGACCGTGACCCTCGGGGCCGTGGCCGGATCTAGAGGGGTGGGGGGCTCGGGGCCGGTGTTGTCGTCACCGCATCCGGTGAGCACGACCGCTGCGAGGAGCGGCAAGAACGTCGTTCGAACATCGAGACGCATGAGCTACCTGCCAGGTTCGGGTTCATAGGTGTGAACCCGTCTGGAGGCGCAACGCTCGTGCCCCGGTCGGAGAACGCGCCGGAAGGTGTACAAAGCGTTTGGCTACAACGATGTACGGGGTGCATGGGCCGAGCGCCCCATGTTGCATGGAACGTTGCAGCGGCGACCGTGCACCGAATGAAACGCGCGTGGTCCTCGAGGGGTCGGGCGGCTCGCCGGCTCGCGGTCGGCGTGGGAGGGACGCGGTGGTCCCTGGTGGTCCTAGCGGCCGTCCATCGGCAGCCCCGCGGCGTTCCACGCGTTGAAACCGCCCTCCAGGCTGTATATATGGGTGAAGCCCAGCCCCGCCAGCGCGGTCGCGGCCCGCACGCTCATGGGCCCGGAGCGGCAGTACAGGACTACCGGCGCATCCTTGTCGTCGGGAAGCTCGTCGAGGTGGTCCGTGATCTCGTTGAACGGGATCGAGACGTCGGTCCCCGCGATGTCGCCCGCAAAGGGGATGTGCGTGTTGACCAGGAGCGGCTCGTCGTCCGCGGCCAGCATCTGCTGAAGCTCCGAGACGGTGATGTTCCAGTACGCTCCGCCGGGGACCTCGACCCGGTCGCCGACCATCTGGCCGGACGCGGTGGCGGGGAGGAGCAGAAGCACGAAGAGCGAGAGGGCCGCGAGAGGATGGCGTACATTCATTCGATCGACACCGGTCTGGAGTAGCGCAACCCGAAAGGTAATCGGCTCGATCGTCCCGCGCCGCCCGCTGCCGAGTGGTTGCCCTCGCTTACGGTCGGTAGTGCTGACGCGGACCGGGGGGCAACCCTACACCGGCTTCCACCGATCCCCGACAGCCTCCGTTCGGGAGCGAGCCTAGGATCAAGCATCGGCAGGACCCTTCGGGACTCGGGATCCCGCCGGCTTGCGTGGGGATTCGGTATGTGGAGTCCGCGACGATCTCCAAGGAGACACCATGGCCACCAAGTTCATGACCAAGAACGAGCACAACGTCGAGCGGGTGTTTCGAGTCGCGCTCGGTCTTGTCCTGCTCAGCCTCGTGTTCGTTGGCCCGCAGACCCTCTGGGGCGTCATCGGCATCGTACCGCTGGTCACCGGCCTTACCGGCATCTGCCCGCTCTACTCGCTGCTCGGCATCAATACCTGCCCGCGGATGTGACGCGCCGGCGGGCCTGAGCGTCCGCCGGTCCGACCGACCCCACCGGGATGAAGCGGTTCTCTTGCCAATAGTATCTATAGTGGATATATCCAATATGGATACATCATCCCGAGGAGGCGAATCGTGCCCGGAACTTCGGACCTTCTGACCCCGCCGCTCCGGCCGGCGGTCTACCACATCCTGTTGGCGCTCAACGCGCGTGAGCGACATGGGCTGGGCATCGCCGACGAGGTGGAGCGCGCATCGGAGGGTGTGCTCGAGCTGGGCCCGGGCACGCTCTACCGCTCGCTTTCCGAGATGGTCGAGGCAGGTCTGATCGATCCCGTGCCGGCTCCCAACGAGGACGCGGATCCGAGACGGAAGTACTACCGCATCGCGCCGGAGGGCAGAGAGCTCCTAGCCCGGGAGACCTCTCGACTCGGGCGCCTGGTCCAGAGGGCCAGGGCGCGCGGCGTGATCGCCGAGCACGGCCGGGCCGGTACGTGATCAACCGGCACCGCAGGGTCTTTCGTCTCCTCCTTCGCCTCTATCCGGCGTGGTTCCGGGCGCGGCATGGCGAGGAGATGGCATGGCTCTTTTCGAGCCGCCTCGAGCGTGCGGTGGGGTGGTGGGGCATCACCAGGCTGTGGTGGAGAACGCTCGTCGACGCGGGTACGAACGCCGCCGCGCTCCACCGCGAGGACATCAGGGGAGGGAGATTTCGGATGACCGGCATCGTGCAAGATATGCGCTATACGGCTCGCCGCCTGCTTCGAGCTCCCGTGTTCACCGTCGGGGTGATTGCGCTCCTGGCCATCGGCATCGGGGCCAACACCTCGGTGTTCACGCTGGTCGACGCGTTGATCCTCCGCCCCCCGCCGTGGAGCGAGCCGGAACGGGTCGTCCACGTCTATCAGGACTCGGACGATGGCGATCCCAACGCGAACTCCTTCCCCGCCACGCAGGACATGAGGACGTACACCGACGTCTTCTCGGGCGTGGCCGCGACGAGCCGCCTCATTTCCGTGAGCTGGGACGG
>JASFUR010000132.1:0-8253 GCA_050050215.1 Gemmatimonadota bacterium | reverse complement strand
GCGATCTGCGCCGGGCTCCCTCCACCACGCCCGAGCTGCCGCCGGCCGGCTTTCCCGCGGCGGTGTCGTTCGAGATCGCGGCCTCGGGAGATGCCGGACGCGTCGTCGCCCGCCTTCGCTACGACCCTGCCGCGGCGCTGCTGCGGTACGAGACCGAGGTGAGCGGAGTCGCTCCAGAGGACCTGTACGCCGTCGTTCTGCGCCACGAGGACGCGCAGGGCCGGTCCTCCGTCGCGGCCCGGCTCTCCGGTCCGGGGATATCGTCCGCCAGTGGCACCCTGAGCCTGAGCGACCGCCTCCGTGAGGACCTGGAAGCGGGCGACCTCCACCTGGCGCTGATCACCCGCGGAGCTCCCGTCCGGACGACCAGCGAGCAGATCGTCCTCCCGTAGCGCCGCGGTTCGGATACCTTTCCGACCATGCGTCTCGCCGTACTGACCTCCCTGGCCCTGCTGGCCGCCTGCACGCCTTCACAGGTCCGGTATCAGACCGTCCTGCCCGACGAGCCCGGCGGGCCACTCGACGCCGTGCTCTACCTCGTGGGAGACGCCGGAGAGGCCAACCCGGCCCGAGCCGACGTCCTGGCCGACCTCACACGTGACATCGACGCCGTGACCGGCGAAGGCTCGCCGCCCGTCGTCGTGGCGTTCCTGGGGGACAACGTCTACGACGCGGGGCTGCCGACCGAGCCCTCCGAGGAAGACCTCGACAAGCTGACCGGCCAGGTGCAGGCGCTCGGAGACCATCCCGACGTTCGCGGCGTCTTCCTCCCCGGCAATCACGACTGGGCCAACGGCGCTTCCTTCTCGGACGGCCGCGCCGCCATCGAACGCCAGATCGAGTGGGTCCAGGGCGCCTCGGCGGGACAGGACGTCACCTTCCTGCCGGACGACGGGTGCCCCGGGCCCGCGAGCGTGGACCTGGGCCGGACCACCCGACTGATCTTCATCGATACCGAGTGGCTGCTCCGTGAGCCCGAACGGCGCTGCGGCACGACGGACGAGTTCTACGGTCGTCTGACCGAGCAGCTCCGAGCGGCCGGAGGCCGAAGGGTCGTCGTGCTCGCGCACCATCCCCTGGTGAGCGGCGGCCCGCATGGCGGCAACGTCGCACCGCTCGAGAACGGGCCCTTCGTCTACTACCTGGCTCGGAAGAGCGGCGTGCCCATCCAGGATCTCTCCTCGGGACGGTATTCCGAGGTGATCGGCCACCTGCGAGAGGCGATCGACGTCAGTGGCGTCCGTCCCCTCGCGTTCGTCGCCGGACACGACCACACGCTGCAGGTGCTCGGCATGACCGGAAGCGATGCACCCTGGTATCAGCTCGTCAGCGGTGCGGGATCCAAGAGCGAGCGCTCGAGGTGGATCCCCGGAATGCGGTTCGCGACCGACGGGTACGGATACATGCGCCTCGACTTCCGGTCGGGCGGCGCCCAGCTGACGGTCTTCGCGAGAGACGTGGAGTCCGGCCCGGTCCACCCCGTCTTCGGATGCAGCCTCTCCCCCGTGGATGATGGATGCCCCGAGGCGCCACGCGCCGCGGCCGGTTCGTGAGAGTCGCGCTCCTCCTCACCTGTGTGGTGGGCATCGGGCTCTCCCGGCCGTCGCACGCCGCCGCCCAATTCGAGGAGCCTTGCGAGCTGACCTGTGTCGGCGTGCTCGGCGCCACGGGCTTCGTCGTCGCCACGGGTGCATCCATCGCCGTGGGAAGGACGACGGGAGGCCTGTCGACAGTCGGTCAGGGCGCCGCCGTCTGGGGCGCCTCGTTCGCTGCCGTCGCGGGCGGGGCGGTGGCCCTGTCCGGGAACGGCGCCCGCCAGGAGCGCGCGGTCTACGCCGCGGGAATCGGCACTCTAGGCGGGGCTCTGGTGGGCCTCGCCATGGAGACGATCCGGGCGGACCGGGGCGAGGCGCACGTGATCGCCGGCACGCTGATCGGCGCGACTCTCGGAGCGGTCGCCGGCGGAGTGTACGGCGCGCTGTCCTACGATTCGGACTCCGGAGGGCCGGTCCCTCTGATGAGCGTCAACATCCCGTTCTGACGGCATTCCGGGGGCCGATCCCCCGCCCGTCCCACAAGAAGGTTGACGATTCTGGTCCGCCGGGACGTAATGTTCTGTGCGAGACGGACAGTGGGGATATGATCCACTGGATCATCCGAGCACGGAGAACGAGATGGGTCTCTTCGACAAGATCAAGGGCGAGTTCATCGATGTCATCGAATGGACGGATGACAGCGCGAACACGCTCGTCTATCGCTTTCAACGCCACGGCAACGAGATCAAGAACGGCGCGCAGCTCACCGTGCGCGAAGGGCAGGCCGCCGTCTTCGTCGACGAGGGCGAGCTCGCCGACGTCTTCATGCCGGGCATGTACACACTCGAGACCTCGAACCTGCCGATCCTCTCCACGTTGAAGGGATGGAAGCACGGCTTCGAGAGCCCGTTCAAGGCCGAGGTCTACTTCGTCAACACGCGGCAGTACACGGACCAGAAGTGGGGCACGAAGAACCCCGTGACGATGCGCGACCCGGAGTTCGGGCCCGTCCGCACGCGCGCGTTCGGGACCTATGCGTTCCGCGTGACGAACCCGGGAACGTTCATCAAGGAGATCGTCGGCACCGACGGCCACTTCACGACGCCCGAGATCACCGACCAGATCCGCAACGTCCTGGTGGCACGCTTCTCCGACGCGATGGCCGAGTCCGGCATTCCGGTGCTCGACATGGCGGCCAACTACGACGAGCTGGGCGTGAAGCTCGGCGACCGCGTGAAGACCGACATGGAGTCCTATGGCCTCGAGTTGAAGACGCTCCTGGTCGAGAACATCTCCCTGCCGCCGGCGGTCGAGGAGGCGCTCGACAAGCGCACGAGCATGGGCGTCATCGGAGACATGGGGAAATACATGCAATACCAGGCCGGCACCGCGATCGGTGACGCGGCCAAGAACCCGGACGGTGGGGGCCTCGCCGCCGGAGGCATGGGCGCCGGGCTCGGCATGGCGATGGCGAACCAGATCGGCCAGGCCATGAACCAGCCGCAGCAGGGCGGGCAGGCGGCCGCTCCGCCGCCCGTACCCCAGGGCCCACAGTACTTCACGGCCCCGGAAGGCCAGCAGGCCGGTCCGTTCGCGGTGGACGCGCTCAAGACCCAGATCCAGTCGGGGGCGCTCACCAAGGAGACGCTCGTCTGGACCGAAGGCATGGCCGAGTGGAAGCCCGCAGGTGAAGTGGACGCCGTCGCCAAGCTCTTCGGCGCGGCCCCGCCGCCGCTTCCGCCGAGTTGATCGGACGTGAGTGGGCCGGCCGCCCTGGCCGGCCCACCCGGTCCCCGCAGCGACGCACGGCGCGCGGATGACCGAGGGCGTTCGTCAGTTCCCTTGCACCCAGTGCGGGGCGAAGGTCGAGTTCGCGCCCGGCACCGACGCGCTCGAGTGTCCGTATTGCGGCAACCGCGTCGAGATCGAAGCCTCGACGGAAGGCATCGTGGAACGGGACTTCGCCGCAGGGATCGCCGACCTGGGCCGGGACGCGGAGACCGAGGAGGTCCTGTCGGTCAAGTGCATGTCCTGCGCCGCGCTGGTCGAGCCACCGAAATCGGCCGAAGCGTTCCCGTGTCCCTACTGCGGGTCGAGCATCGTCACCACGGCCAAGTCGCAGCGCCTCATCAAGCCGCAGGCGCTGTTGCCGTTCAAGATCACGCGGGCCCAGGCGACCTCGGCGTTCAAGACCTGGATCAGGAAGCTCTGGTTCGCACCCGACGCGCTGAAGAAGATGGCACGGCTCCAGGACCGGCTTCAGGGGCTCTACGCCCCGTATTGGACCTACGACGCCGACACGGTGAGTCGGTACACGGGCCAGCGTGGCGACAACTACACGACGACGCGTACCGTTACACGCAACGGGAAGCGCGTAACCGAGACCGTCGTGAAGATCCGATGGCGGCCGGCGGCCGGCACCGTCTCGCGCGACTTCGACGACATGCTGGTCGTCGGCTCGTCATCCCTTCCGCGAGATCTCGCCGAGGAGCTCGAGCCCTGGGATCTCGGCAATCTCGTCTCGTACGCCGACGAGTACCTGTCGGGCTTCATCGCCGAGCGATATCAAATCGACCTCGAGCGAGGTTGGGGCCGCGCGACCGAGCGCATGGACGAGGTCATCCGGGGCGATGTGAAGCGCGACATCGGCGGCGACCACCAACGCATCACCTCGCTGAGCACGGCCCACAGCAACGTCACGTACAAGCACGTGCTGCTACCGATGTGGATCTGCTCGTATCGGTTCCGGGACAAGATCTACCGGTTCCTCGTGAACGCGCGCACCGGCGAGGTCCAGGGCCAGCGTCCGTGGAGCTGGGTGAAGATCACCCTGACGGCCATCGTGGTGGCGGCGGTGGCGTACGTCATCTACACCGCGACACACTAGCGCCCTACCCCCTACCGCCACTCCTTCTGCAGCTCGGCCAACGCAGCGCCGCCCGGGCAAAGCGTCTCATACGGCACGTCCACCAGAGGCATCTCCACCGTGTTCTCGAACCCGTGCATGTCCTCGCCCACCTCCTCGAGGTACAGCAGGCCGGTCGCGACCTCGCCCTTCGCGTGGGTGTCGCCCAGGAAGTCGAGCACCGCGCCGCGGTCCGATGGATCGTAGCTGTCGTCGACCTTGCGGAGCTTCACCACGCTACCGTCGTGCATGGTCACGGCCCGCGTCGTGCCCTCGGCGTACTCCGTCTTGATCTCGGCCCGGAGTGGGACGAAGTCGGTCTCGATGACTTCGTGCATGTGCTCGCGCGTGTATGCATAGCTCTTCGTCGACCCCTTGTGGTCGTTGAAGGTCACGCAGGGCGAGATGACGTCGATGAAGGCGAAGCCGTTGTGCCGCATCCCCGCCATGAGGATCGGGACGAGCTGCGCCTTGTCGCCCGAGAACGAGCGCGCCACGAACGTCGCACCCAGGGAGAGCGCGAGGTTCACGGGGTCGATGGGGTTCTGCCGGTTCGGCACGCCCGCCTTCGACGTGGAGCCGACGTCGGCCGACGCCGAGAACTGCCCCTTCGTGAGCCCGTACACACCGTTGTTCTCCAGCACGTACAGCATGTTCACGTTGCGGCGGATGGCGTGGCAGAGCTGCCCGAGCCCGATCGACAGCGAGTCTCCGTCTCCGGAGATGCCGACATAGAGCAGATCGCGGTTGGCCGCGTTGGCTCCCGCCGCGATCGACGGCATGCGGCCGTGTACCGAGTTGAAGCCGTGGGCGTCGCGCACGAAGTACGTCGGCGTCTTCGACGAGCAGCCGATTCCGGACAGCTTGGCGAGTCGGTGCGGCTCGACGTCGAGCTCGAAGAGCGCCTGGATGAGCGCCGCAGTGACCGAATCGTGGCCGCAGCCGGCACACAACGTCGACATGGTGCCTTCGTAGTCCCTGGGCGTGAGGCCCAGGGCGTTGGTCGGCATCTTGGGGTGCCGGGCGACCGGCTTGGTCATGAAGCTCATGAGGCCACCTCCACGAGCGTCTCCTCCAGGTGTGGCGCGAGCCCGTCCAGGACGTGTCCCTTGCTCAGGGGCTGCCCGCCGAAGTAAGTGAGCGAGACCAGCTTCTCCTTCGGGCAAGCGGTCTCCATCAGCAGCATCTTCCGCAGCTGCTCGTCACGGTTCTGCTCGATGACGAACACGGTCTCGTGCTCCCCCAAGAAGTCCTCGACGGTCTGGTTGAACGGGAACCCGCGCACGCGCAGGTAGTCCACGTGGATGCCGCGCTCGATGAGCTCGTCGCGCGCCTCGAGCACGGCCCAGTGACACCCACCGATCGAAATCAGAGCGATCGAGCCCGGCGCGTCTCCCCGATGGACCTCGGGCGCCGGCACGTGGTCCGCCGCCGACTCCACCTTCTTCAAGAGCCGCTCCATGACCTCCATGTAGGCGTCCGAGTCCTCGGTGTATCGGCCGTACTTGTCGTGCCCCGAGCCGCGCGTGAAGTACGCGCCCTTCGGATCGACACCGGGGAGCGTCCGCGCCGCGATGTGGTCGCCGTCGACGTCCAGGTACCGGTAGTACCGCTCGACCTCCTCGAGGTCCTCAGCCGAAAGCACCTTGCCGCGGTCGGGCGTGTAGCTGTCATCCCACTCCAGCTTCGGGATGACCCAGTCGTTCATGCCGATGTCGAGATCCTGTACGACGAACGTCGGCGTCTGGAAGCGCTCGGCGAGGTCGAAGGCCTTCACCGCGAACTCGAAGGACTCCCGTGGGTCCGCAGGATATAGGCAGATATGCTTCGTGTCTCCGTGCGAGGCGTATGCGCACAGCATCAGATCACCCTGCTGCGTGCGCGTCGGCATGCCCGTCGACGGCCCGGTGCGCTGGACGTCGAAAAAGACCGCCGGCACCTCGGCATAGTAGGCGAGTCCGATGAACTCGCTCATGAGCGAGATCCCCGGCCCACTGGTCGGCGTGAAGGCCCGGGCACCCATCCAGGACGCGCCGATGACCATGCCGGCCGCGGCCAGCTCGTCCTCCGCTTGGATGATGCAGTAGTTGTGCTTGTCCGACTCCGGGTCCACACGGAAGCGCTTGCAGTACTCGGTGAAGCCGTCCATGAGCGATGTCGACGGCGTGATCGGGTACCAGGCGCCCACGGTCGCGCCTGCGTAGACGCAACCCAGCGCGGCGGCCGCGTTGCCCGTGATCATCACCTTGTCACCGTTCCGGTCCATCTTCTCGAGCCGGATCGGGAGCGGGTGATCGTAGTGCTCCTGGATGTATTCGTAGCCGAGCTCGATCGCCTGGTAGTTCGCGTCCATGAGATGCTTCTTGTAGGAGAATTTCTCCTCGAGCATCGCCTTCACGATCTCCATGTCGATCTCGAGCAGCGCCACGAGCGCCCCGACGTACATGATGTTCTTCATCAGGATGCGTGCCCGCGCGCCTTTGAAGTGCTCGACGCACATCTTGGCGAGCGGCAGCCCGATGAAGGTCACGTCCTCGCGGCGGAACTCGTCGTCGAGCTCCTTCGAGTTGTCGTAGACGACCCACCCTCCGGACACGACCTCCTCGATGTCCCGGGCATAGCTCTCGGGGTTCATCGCGACGATCAGCTGGAATTCGGGGCTACGGGCCGTGTAGCCGTCCTTGTTCACCCGGATCTCGTACCAGGTGGGGAGTCCCTGGATGTTGGACGGGAAGACGTTCTTCCCGTTCACCGGGATCCCCATGCGGAAGAGAGCCTGGAGGAGGAGGCCGTTCGCGCTTGCTGAGCCGGTCCCGTTGACCGTCGCGACCTTCAGGGCGAAGTCGTTGACGCGGCTAGCGCTGGGCTGGTCCAAGATTCCTTACCTGCGTAGGGGGTCAGTAGATCGAACTCGACCATGTCCCACGCGGCGGTGGGGCATCGCTCCGCGCACAGACCACAGTGCACGCAGAGGTCTTCGTCCTTGACCATGACCCGTTTGGTTTGTGGCAGCTCCTCGGAGACGAAGAGCGCCTGATCGAGGTTCTCGGCCGGCGCCATCAGACGCTGCCGGAGATCCTGCTCCTCACCGTTGTGCGCAATGGTCAGGCACAGGACAGGACAGACGTCCACGCACGCATCGCACTCGATGCACAGGTTGGCACTGAAGTCGGTCTGGACGTCACAGTTGAGGCAGCGGCCGACTTCCTGGGCGGTCTCCCTCAGATCGAAGCCGAGCTCGGCCTCGACCTTCATGTCCGCGAGGCGCTTCTCGAGCTCGACGTACCGCATCTCGGTCCGGTGGACCGGATCGTAGTCGTTGTCGTAGCGCCACTCGTGGATCCCCATCTTCGTCGAGACGAGGTTCATGCCGTAGGGTGGACGGTCGGTGACCGGTGTCCCCTGGCAGTAGTTGTGGATCGAGATGGCCGCCTGATGACCGTGCTCGACGGCCCAGATGATGTTCTCCGGACCCCAGGCCGCGTCACCGCCCACGAAGACGCCCTCGCGGGTCGTCATGAACGTGGCGCGGTCGACGACGGGCATGTCCCACTCGCCGAACTCGATACCGATGTCGCGCTCGATCCACGGGAAGGCGTTGTCCTGCCCGATGGCCAGCACGACGTCGTCCGCGGGAATGAAGACCTCGTCGAGCTTGGTGCTCACGAGGCGGCCCTTCTCGTTCTCGTTCCACTCGACGATGTCGAAGACCATCCCCGTCAGCTTGCCGTCCTCGACGACGAAGCGCTGCGGCGAGTGGTTCACGAGGATCTCGATCTGCTCGTCCTCGGCGTCCTCGAGCTCCCACGGCGA
>JASFUR010000131.1:0-8316 GCA_050050215.1 Gemmatimonadota bacterium | reverse complement strand
GACCCCGAGCACGAGCATCGTGGTGACGACCGTCGGGTGCTGAGCCGCGTCGGGAAAGAGCGGCAGAAGGAACCGGACGAAGCCGTACGTGCCCATCTTCAGCAGCACCGCGGCCAGGATCACCGAGCCGGGGGTGGGCGCCTCGACGTGCGCGTCCGGGAGCCACGTATGCAGCGGGAAGACGGGCACCTTCACGCTGAACGCGAGCGCGAACGCCGCGAAGAGCCAGAGCTGCTCCTTACCCGTGAGCCCGATCGCGAGGAAGTCCTCGTACGCGAAGGTCGGCACCCCGAGCACGTTCTTGGCGCGCCAGAAGAGGTACAGGATCCCGACGAGCATCAGCAGGGATCCGAACGCGGTGTACAGGAAGAACTTGATCGCCGCGTAGATGCGCCGCTGCCCGCCCCATACGCCCACGATGAAGTACATCGGGACCAGGGTGAGCTCGAAGAACACGTAGAAGAGGAACAGGTCGGTCGCCACGAAGACGCCGACGACCCCCGCCTCGAGCAGGAGCATGAGTGCGTAGAAGGCCCGCTGGTGCTTCTCGATGTAGTTGAAGGAGCCGAGGATCGCGATGGACGTGCTGAACGTCGTCAGCATCACCATGAAGAGGCTGATCCCGTCGATGCCGAGCGAGTAGCTCACGCCCCAGGACTCGATCCAGGGCGTGGTGCTCACCATCTGGAAGCCGGCCTCGCTCGGGTCGAACGCCCACCAGAGGCCCAGGCTGAGGACCATCACGCCGAGCGACCACCAGAACGCCACCGTCTTCGCTCGCGCCTCCTCCGAGGCCAACACGAGCACCATCCCGACCACCGGAAGCCACACGAGCGCGTTCAGCACCCAGCTTCCGTATCCGATCGCGTCGAGCATTGCAGTCATCGCACGCCTCCTAGAACACGGACCAGCCGAGGATCACGATGACCCCGACCGTCAGGATGAAGGCGTACGTGTTCACCGAGCCGGTCTGGAACATGCTGATGCCCCAGCCGAGCCCCTTGGCGAAGAGGCCGACGAGGTTCACCAACCCGTCGATGATCGTGGCGTCGATCACTTTCCAGCAGAACCGCGAGACCGCCACGACCGGCTTCACGATGATGCGGTCGTAGAGCTCGTCGACGTAGTACTTGTTGGCCAGCACCTTGGCGAAGCCCGTCGGTTCCGCATCCTCGGCAGGCGTGGCGATCGGCTTGCCACCGATCGTCACGGCGGCCCCGGCGACCACGGCGAGCGCGGCAACCGTGGAAAGCACCGCCCACAGCACCTCGCCTCCGCCGAACGGCGCCGCCTCGGCGACCTCACCGAGATGCGCAAGCTGCAGCTCGTGTGCCTGCAGCGTGACGGGCTCGAGCCAGTGGTGGAGCCACTCGGTCATCGGCGCGAATCCACCGAGGCCCAACAGTGACCCCTGGATCGCCTCGGGCACGTTGATCCAGCCCCCGAAGACCGACAGGACGGCCAGCACGGCCAGCGGCGCCCACATGACGGGGGACACCTCGTGGAGGTGCTTCGACTCCTCCTCACCGGTCCGGTTCGTCCCGTGGAAGGTCATGACCATCAGGCGGGTCATGTAGAAGGCCGTGAGCATGGCCGCGGCGAGCGCCACGATCCAGATGAACGTGTAGAGACCCGGGAACGGTGCGTTCTCGGCGCCTCCGAATGCGCCCACCTGCCAGATGATCTCGTCCTTCGAGAAGAATCCGGCGAATGGCCACACGCCGGCGATCGCGAACGTGGCGATCCACATGCAGAAGGCCGTGATGGGCATCTTCTGGAAGAGGCCGCCCATGTTCCGCATGTCCTGCGGGTCGTCGTGCTTGTGCGTGTGGTGATACGCCTCGTGCATGGCGTGGATCACCGCGCCCGATCCCAGGAAGAGCAGCGCCTTGAAGAAAGCGTGCGTCATGAGGTGGAAGACGCCGGCCGCGTACGCCCCCACGCCCACCCCGACGAACATGTACCCGAGCTGGGAGACCGTGGAGTACGCCAGCACCTTCTTGATGTCGTTCTGCTTGAGCGCGATGGTCGCGGCGAAGAGAGCCGTGAGCACCCCGATGGTCGCCACGGCCGCGCTCCCGACGGGCGACAGGGCGAAGAGCACCGACGAGCGCGCCACCAGATAGACACCGGCGGTGACCATCGTCGCCGCGTGGATGAGCGCCGAGACCGGCGTCGGGCCGGCCATCGCGTCCGGCAGCCAGACGTAGAGCGGGATCTGGGCGCTCTTTCCGGCGGCACCGAGCAGGAAGAAGAGCGTGATCGCGGTGACGAGCCCGCCGCCGTAGACGAGCGCCTCTGCCTCCCCGAAGACCGGCACGAAATCGAGCGTGCCGAACTGCCGGAAGAGCAGGAACATGGCGATCAGGAAGCCGAAGTCGCCGATCCTGTTGACGATGAACGCCTTCTTGCCCGCATCCGACTTCTCACGGTCGCTGAACCAGAACCCGATCAACAGATACGAGCAGAGCCCGACGCCCTCCCAGCCCACGAAGACCAACGGGTAGCTCGCGCCCATGACGAGCACGAGCATGAAGAAGACGAACAGGTTCAGGTACGCGAAGTAGCGGGGGTAGCCCGCGTCGTCCCTCATGTAGCCCACGCTGAACACGTGAATGAGGAAGCCCACGCCGGTGACGATCATCATCATGATCATCGAGAGCTGGTCGAGCTGGATCGCCGCGTCGACGACGAAAGTCCCCGTGGCCATCCACGTCCAGTAGCTGATCACGACCGGCTCGTGCAGCTCCACGCCGAGCATGCGCGTGAGGTTCACCAGCGTGATCAGGAAGGCGAGCAGCAGCACGCCCGGTCCGATCCACGTCGGGAGCGTGTGCGTCGACGGCCGCGAGGCCCGGTCGCCCAGCTCGAGCTCGCCACCGGCGCGGACCGCGTCCGCCGAGGCCCGTCCATGACGGAGCGCGAGCCAGCCGTTCGCCAGGAAGCCGAGGAGCGGCAGGAGGATCACGAGCCCCGGAAGGAACGGATGGAACTCCCCCGCTCCCTCGGCGGCCGCGCCCCCGCCCTGCAGCAGCAGCGTAGTAAGCACTACCACTTCAACAGGTTGAATTTGTCCACGTCCACCGTCTGGTAATGCCGGAAAATCGAGATGATGATCGCCAGCCCGACGGCCGCTTCGGCCGCCGCGACGGTCATCACGAAGAAGACGAAGATCTGACCCTCGATGCCGACGAGGTTCGAGAACGCCACGAACGCGACGTTCACCGCGTTGAGCTGCAGCTCGATGCACAGGAACATGATGATGGCGTTCCGGCGCACGAGGACGCCGAAGGTCCCGATGATGAACAACGCCGCGCTCAGGATGAGCGTCTGCTCGATCATCATGGCGTGGGATTTCTCTTGGCCAGCACGAGCGCGCCCACGATGGCGACCAGGAGCAGGATGCCCGTGATCTCGAAGGGCACCACGTACTCGGTATAGAGCGGCTGGGCGATCGCGCCGACCGCACCGTACTGCTCGATGGACGCCTGGATCTCCCGCGCGCCGACCGGGTCGAGCGAGAGCCCCTCCATGCCCGGGAGTCGCCAGCCGGCCACGCCGGCCATCGCGGCCACGACCACGACCCAGACCACGTTCAGCAGCCCGATCCTGAGGTCCTGCCGGTAGTCGTGCCCCAGGTTCAGGAGCATGATCACGAACAGGAAGAGCACCATGATCGCCCCGGCGTAGACGATGACCTGCACCGCAGCGAGGAAGTGCGCCTCGAGGAGCACGAACTCGGCCGAGATCGAGAAGAGCGTGGGCACCATGAACAGCAGGCTGCCCACCGGGCTCTTCGAGATGACGACGCCGATGGCGCCGCCCACGGCGAGCACGAAGAAGAAGTAGAAGAGGAAGGTCGCCACGCTACTCGCCTCTCGGATCCGACGGATCCCAGAGAAGGGTGGACGGATGCTCCTGGTCCATGAGCCGGTCGAGGTCGTAGACGAACCGGTCGCGCGTGTATTCGGCGTTCTCGAAGTGCCGGCCCACGTGAATCGCCTCGACCGGGCAGACCTCCTGGCACATTCCGCAGAAGATGCACCGGAACTCGTCGATCTCGTATACGATCGGGTAGCGGTTCCCCTGATCGTCTTCGCCGCCCACCAGGCGGATGCAGTTCGCCGGGCAGACTGTCGGGCAGAGGCCGCACGCCACGCATTTCGGACGACCGTCCGCGTGCTTCTCCATCACGTGCGTGCCTCGCCAACGGGGGCTGAGGTCCGTCTGCTCCTCGGGGTACTGCTGCGTGATCTTGTTCGGATTGACCAGGTGCTTGAACGTCAGCGCCATGCCCGAGAGCGCCGCCCGCAGGTAGGACGTCGAGTCCGGGTCGGGACGCTTCATGACCTTCACGGAGATCGTCATGCGGCCTCCTCGGGTCGGGGCTCAGAAGGAGATCCTGCGTGGATCGTCTTGACCTCGTGCCGCTGCGCCGCTCGTGCCGCCGCCCCGGTGATGGTCCGTCCGCGGTCCAGCATGAAGACGAATCCGAGCGTCGCGATGCCACTCACGACCGTGAGCACGAGACCGTAGCCGAAGCCCCACGTCATCCCGATCGTATCGAGCGTGAGGACCGTGCCGGCGATCAGCATCGTGTAGGCGAGCGCCGTCGGCAGCATGACCTTCCACCCGAGCGACATGACCTGATCGTACCGGAAGCGCGGCAGCGTCCACCGGATCCAGATGTAGAGCACCAGGAAGAAGCCGGTCTTGGCCGCAAAGCCCAGGAAGGTGAGCAGCGTCTTCCACCACGCGGGATGCGCGAGGACGATGCTCCCGTTCGCGAGCACCTGGCTGACGAGCTGCCCCTGGTACCAGTACGCGTTGTCCCACGTCCCCGGCAGATCCCAACCGCCGAGGAAGAGCGTAGCCATGAGCGCCGAGGCCGTCGCCATGTGGCCGAACTCGGAGATCATGAAGGCGCTGAACTTCATGGCCGAGTACTCGGTGTGGTACCCGGTGATGAGTTCCGATTCCGCCTCCGGCATGTCGAACGGCAGGCGGTTCGTCTCCGCGAACGCCGACACGACGAAGAGGATGAACGCGAGCGACAGTGGGAGCGCGAACGGCATACCGAGCTGCTGCTGCTGCCAGACGACGTCGGTCAGCGTCACGTTCCCGGTGAGCATGAGCACGGCGATGATCGACAGGCCGAGCGCGACCTCGTAGCTGACCATCTGGGCCGAGGCCCGGAGCCCGCCGAGGAAGGCGTACTTGTTGTTCGACGCCCACCCGCCCAGGACGACGCCGTACACGGCGAGCGAGCTGAACGCCAGCACGTACAGGATGCCGATCGGGATGTCCGCGATGATCATGTCCACGACGCCCGCCGGGGTCGGCAAAGGCGCCGCGAACGGAATGACCGCGAACGTCACCAACGAAGGGAACAAGACCATCATCGGCGCGAGCACGAAGAAGACCCTCGAAGCCGTGGCCGGCAGCGTCTCCTCCTTGAGGATGTTCTTGATGCCGTCGGCGATCGGCTGCAGCAACCCGAAGGGGCCCACCCGGTTGGGTCCGTTGCGGTCCTGGATCCATGCGGAGATGCGGCGCTCGGCGAGTGTCGCGTACGCCACGACGAGCATCACGATGGTGAAGATGACCGTCACCTTGAGGGACATGGCCACGTACGCCCAGCCGCCCGAGATCGGTTGATACTCCACGTCAGTCTCCCGAGGCGTGGGCTGCGGCTTTGGCCACCGCGCCCTCTGTGCCGAGATCCTCGTAGGTGAGCCCGCCGAAGGCCGGCACCGCGTCGCTCAACGTCGCGAACGCCTCGGCGGCCGTCGCGGGACCGGTCTCACCGGTCATCTCGGCGGCGAGCGCGCCCAGAATCAGCCAGGCGGGCCGCGCCATTCCGGGCGGCTGTAACGCGGGCCAGAAGCGCTGCACCCGACGCTCGTGGTTCGTGAACGTGCCCTCCTGCTCGGCGTGCGTCGTGATCGGCAGGACGATGTCCGCGTTCCTGGCCGCGGGCGTGTCGTGGGTGCCGAGATAGACGTACAGTCCGGCGCCCGCGCCGAAGTCCTCCGACTGGTCGACGAGCGCGTCTTCGAGCACTAGAACGATGCCTCCGTGACCAGCCACGGAGTCGAGTCCGCCGGCGGCCTCGTCGTCGCCTACCCGGTGCATCCCCATGAGCTGGGCGCCATCCACGTTGGGCTCCAAGTCCCTACGGCGAGCCAACTTGGGATAGCCTTTGAGGACGACCTCGTCTGGCGCGCGGACCGAGCGGAAGACCGTCTCCCCTCCCCCGAACGCGCCGACCAGCTCGGCGAGTGCGCCGAGATCCTCGTTCGACGACCGCGCCGAAGCGACCGCCCGCACCGACTTGTCCTCGAGATGCTCCGCGCGCCCGAGCAACTCGGCGAGGGCGTCGGTCCAGCCCACCGCGCGCCGGGAGCCGTCGGGCTCTCCTATGAGCGGAGCCTCGAGTCGGTCGGAGTGGTTCATCCACTCGTAGTCCATGCGACCGTAGTCGCACATCCACCAGCCGTTGACCTCTTGGTTCTCACGGGGCTTCACCCGGTGGACCAGGTTGTCGCGGGTGTGGAGCATCACGTTGCAGCCCTGCGAGCAGCTGGCGCACACGGACGGCGTGTGGTCGAGATCCCAGGCGCGGGCCTTGTACAGGAAGTCCTTGGAGACGAGCGCGCCGACCGGGCAGATGTCCACGATGTTGCCGGACCACTGCGTGCCCTCGAGTCCCTCGTCGAAGAAGGTGTCGATGACGGACCGGTTGCCTCGCTCGACGACGGTGAGCCGCTCGTCCTGCTCGACCTCGTTCATGAAGCGGACACACCGCGTGCACATCACGCACCGGTCACCGTAGAAGAGAACGTCGCCGCCGAAGTCGTCGCGCCCGAACACGCGCTTGGGCTCGATGCCACGGCCGTGCTTTCGGCCCTCGGCGTGCACGTAGTCCTGCAGATCGCACTCGCCGGACATGTCGCAGATCGGACAGTCGAGCGGATGGTTCAGCAGGTAGAACTCGAGCACGCCCTCGCGGTGGCCCTTGGCCTCCTCGGACATGGTACGCACCACCTGCTCGTCCGCGACGGTCGTGACGCACGACGGCAGCGGCTTCGGCGCGCCCTCGACCTCGACGAGGCAGAGGCGGCACATGGCGGGCGAGGAGAGCCCCGGATGGTAGCAGTAGTGCGGGACCTTCGTGTCGAGCGTCTTGGCGGCCTCGAGGATCGTGGTGCCCTTCGGCACGGTCACCTCGTGCCCATCGATCGTGAGCGTGACCATCTCGTCCGCCATCAGGCCACCCCCGCGGGCTCGGCGGGCTGCTTCGCCGTGATCAGGCTCATGTACTCGTTCCTGAACTTCTCGATGGAGGACTGCACGGGTGCCGCGACGGAGTCCGACAGCACGCAAATCGTCGTGCCGACCATCTGCTGCGTCATCTCCATGAGCGTGTCGAGGTCCTGCTCCGTGCCTCCGCCGTCCTCGATGCGCTTGAGAATCTGCGCGGTCCAGGCCGAGCCCTCGCGGCACGGGGTGCACTGGCCGCAGGACTCGTGGGCGTAAAAGTCGACCATGCGACGGACCTGCTTCACGATGTTGGTCGTCTCGTCCATGACGATGACCGAAGCGCATCCGAGCATCGTGCCGACCTCGACGCAGCCCTCGTAGTCCAGGTTGCAGCGCGAGACCTCCTCGGCGTTGATGATCGGGACGGACGAGCCGCCGGGGATGACGGCCTTGAGTGCGTTCCCGTCTCGCATGCCGCCGCACACGTCCTCGATGAGCTCGGAGAGCGGAAAGCCGAGCGGAAGCTCGTAGTTGCCGGGCTTCCTCACGTGACCGCTCACACAGAAGAGCTTGGTGCCGGGGCTCTTCTCGCTGCCCCACTGCCGGTACCACTCACCACCGTTCGTGATGATGTGGGGCACCGCGGAGAGCGTCTCGACGTTGTTGATCGTCGAGGGCATCCCGAACGCCCCGACGGCGGCAGGGAACGGCGGCTTGACCCGCGGCTGGCCCCGCTTGCCCTCGAGCGAGTTCATCAGGCCGGTCTCCTCGCCGCAGATATAGGCGCCGGCGCCCTGGTGCACGGTGACGTCGATGTCGTGGCCGGAGCCGAGGATGTCCTTGCCCGCGTAGCCCTTGGCGTACGCGTCCTCGACCGCGCGCGCCAGGATCTGGTTCGCCTCGAAGAACTCGCCGCGACAGTAGACATAGACGTGCTGCGCACGGATCGCGTGCGCGCCGATGAGGCATCCCTCGATGAGCTGGTGCGGATTCCACCGGATCAGCTCGCGGTCCTTGAAGGTGCCCGGCTCGGATTCGTCGGCGTTGCACAGG
>JASFUR010000130.1:0-8339 GCA_050050215.1 Gemmatimonadota bacterium | reverse complement strand
AGACGAGCAGCAGAGCCGGTACGATGAGGAAGCCACCGCCGGCGCCGACCATGGTGCCGTACGCGCCGACCACCGCGCCGAACAGGAGGAGCTCGAGCGCTTCGAGGCTGCCGACCTCGGGCCCGAGCTCACGGGGCACGAAGTAGAGCGCGAGCAGGGCGACCGCCAGGAAGACCGCCGACAGCGCGACCTGTACGCGTCCGGACGTCCCTGTGGCGGGCTCGTGCAACGGGTCTCCCCCGTCGGGATCAGGCGTTGGCGTTGCCCCGAGCGGAGAGCTCGGGCTCCAGCACGCGCCGATGGCGGAGCACGCTCCCGAGCGCCTCGTAGGTCGTGGCGGGCCCCGCGCGGTTCACCGGGCCCTGGACCGCCTCAGCCATGGACCGCGGCGTCTGCCTCGGCGTAGCGGTACGGCTCGAGCTCGGACGGGCCTTGCTCGACGACGACCAACACGCGCCGGCCCGAGTGCTTCTCGTGGTCGGGAAGCCAGTTCACGGCTCCCTGTGTGTCGTGCAGGTCCAGCAGGCTGACGATACGCCACGTGCCGGGCCCCGCGGCGTCCTGAATCTGTTGCATGGCATGCGCGCCGTCGTCGACGTCTACGACGAGCGTGAGGATCTTCTGGGTTTGCATGATGGTCACCTCCGAGTCTCCATCACGAGGTCCAACGAAGCACAGCCGTCGCCAGGACCGGCACCCCCGGTCTCCGAAGACAGCGGATCATGGTCGGCTCCGGTGGCGAACGTGTTCATGACCTGGCCGAGGGCCACGAAGGCCTTCGGCTCCAGTGCGTGATGGACCCACGAGCCTTCCTGGCGACTCCGCAGCAACCCGGCCTCACGCAGCACCTTCAGGTGATGCGAGATGGTCGGCTGCGTCAGGTCGAAGTGCGGCTCGAAGGCGCACGCGCACAACTCACCGCCGGCCGAGCGGAGGAGGTCCACCATGCGCAGACGCACTGGATGGGCCAGAGCCTTCAGCTGTCCGACGGTCGCTTCCATGACACGCGCCATGATCCGGAGTGGCATCGATAATGATCTATATCGAAGATAGTCTATACCAGGAGTGAACCCAACCTCTCTCCTAATCCGTATAGGGGGATCGTTGACCCGAGTTCGCTTCTGCGCTGGAGCGCCGATGACCGACCGTGGGGCAGGTCGGAGAACAACCGGCGCGCCAAGTTCTACCGGCTCACCCGCGCGGGTCGCCGGGAGCTCGGCCAGGAGGTCGAGAGCTGGAACCGGCTCACCGAGGCGATGGCGATGGTCTTGGGCGCCACGCCCCAGGAGATCTGAGCGTGCCCCGGCCCGGGTCCAGGGGACCGCGCTGAACGTGGACGGGTGACGCGCCTGACCCGCACGCCGCTTGCTTCGGTGTTTGTTCGGTATCAGATTGGGAGCCCTTTCCGCACCTCCAACCGAGGAGAACGATCATGGGTGCCCCCGCATTCCCGCTTTCCGAGTTCGACAAGGAGATGGCGTCCACCCGCCGCCTGCTGGAGCGCGTCCCGGAGGAGAAGGGCGAGTGGAAGCCTCACGAGAAATCGTTTCCCCTGGGCCACCTCGCGCAGCTCGTCGCCAGGATGCCGGGATGGTTCCCGATGGTCCTCGACAACTCCGAGCTCGATCTCTCGGGCGGGGCCGGCTACAGCTTCGAGCCGACCAGCGTCCTGCTCGAGGAGTTCGACTCGGGGGTGAAGGCGGCACGTGAGGCCCTGAGCCGGGTCACGGGCGACGACCTGGACGCGCCGTGGTCCCTGACGATGGGGGATCAGGTGATGTCCACGCAGCCCAAGGGCGAGGTCGCCCGCGAGTCGCTCCGGCACCTGGCCCATCACCGGGGACAGCTCACGGTCTATCTGAGGCTGCTCGACGTCCCGATCCCGTCGATCTACGGGCCGACGGCGGACGAGGGGTGGAGCGGCTGAGCCCTGCGGGGCCACGACCGTCCTCCCGAGAGGACAGAATCAGACTTGTCCACGCCCCCGATGAATCGATCTAAGTCGTTGCTGTAACGCATCTTCGGTGTAATGGCACCGCCCTTGCCCCTAACCCATTCCGCATTGCAGCAACAATCGTTGGACTGGGGGTGGATGATGTTGAAGAGAACAGCGTTCGGACTCATGGGTGTGGTGATCTTCGGAGCGGCCGGCGCGGCGCCGGCCCAGGCGCAGGTGAGCGGCCGGGTCGTCCTCGCGAGTGGACCGATCGGCGTGAGCGTCGTGTTCGGCTCGGAGGGGGCGCGCAGGGTCGAGCACAGGCGGCGGGTGGCCAGGGTCGTGCGCTATGAGGCGCCGGTCCCGGTGCGATACCGTCGCGGCATGAGCCTCGCCGAGCTCGAGCTCTACCGGGGCTGGATCGAGCGCGAGTACGACGTCTATCGACACATGCACCCGGACGATGCCTACTACTACTTCGGGTGGAGCCGTGGCGAGCTGCGCGATTACGTGCGCTGGCTCCGGGACGAGCGGCACTTTCTCCGGGACGAGCACAAGCGCCTCGAGCGACTGTACCGGGCCCAGTACCGCTACGACGACCGGCCGGGCCATGGGCACGGCAACGGTAAGGGGCGCGGTCGTGGGCGGGGCGTAGCGAGGGGCAACCCGCACCGGTAGTCACGCGGGCCGGCGGGGGCCGGCCGTGCCACTGCTTGCCGCTCCGTCTCCGGCGTCGGAACTTCTGCCATTCGGAAGGTCTCCGGAGCCACGACCCCTCATCTCATGGAGCATGCCACGGCGGTGAACGCGGACTCGATGCTGCATCGCCTGGCAGCGTTGCCGGACCTCGCGGCCATCCCCCGCAAGCAGCTCCAGTGGCTGGTGGACCACGGGACCGTGCGTCGCCTGGACGACGGCGAGTCGCTCCGTGGGCGAGAAGACTTCACGGGGCTCATCGTCTTGGTATCGGGCCGCTTCTCCGTTCGGACGGTGCTGAGTGGCGTGGTGCGCGAGGTGCGGGAGGTCACCGCCGGGGGCATCACCGGCTTCCTTCCGTACTCGAGGATGACCAAGCCGCGCGGCTATCTCGTCGCCGATGGGCCCGTGGAGTTCCTCTTGATCGATTTGGAGGATCTGCGCGAGATGACGCGGGAGTGCTACGAGTTCACCGCCGCGTGCGTTCAGGAGATGCTGGACCGCGTGCGCGTGTTCAAGGCCGAGGACAAGCATCAGGAGAAGATGGCGGCGCTCGGGCGGCTCTCGGCGGGACTCGCCCATGAGCTCAACAACCCGGCTTCGGCCGTGGCGCGCGGCGCGGGCGAGCTGGACGCGAGCCGGTCGGAGGTGGCCGAAGCCTCGCGTGCGGTCGGGGCCGCTGGACTGGGGGTGGAGGCTTCGGCTGCGCTCCGGGTGTTGGAGGAGGCGGCCGAGCGCGCTGCCGCGAAGCCCCTGACCCCGTTCGAGCGAGCCGCGCTCGAGGACGACTGCATGGACTGGCTGTCGAACCGCGGAGCGGATCCCGACCTGGCATACCCGCTGATCGAGGTCGGCGTCAACGCGGCGGACCTCGAGGCGATGGCTGGGGGGCTCGCATCCGATCGGCTGGCGGTCCTGCTGCGCTATGTGGCGGCTGAAGCGGCCGCGCGAGGCGTCGCCGCGGACGTCATGTCGGCGGCCACGCGCATCCATTCGCTCGTGGCCGCGGTGAAGAAACACACCCACATGGACCGTGCGCCGGCCGCCGAGCCCATCCGGGTGGAGGAGCACCTCCGCGACGTGGTCACGCTGCTCGGCTCCAAGGCGTCGCTCAAGAGCATCGAACTGGAGCTCACGGTCGAGGGCGTCGTGCCCCCGGTCCTCGGATCGGTCGTGGACCTGAATCAGGTGTGGATGCATCTGATCGACAACGCGATCGATGCCGCTCCGGAGGGCGGGCACATCGACATCGATGTACAGCCGGGCCAGGACACGGTCGTGGTCCGGGTGGTCGACGACGGTCCGGGCATCCCCGCCGAGAACCACGAACGGGTGTTCGAGCCCTTCTTCACGACCAAAGACGTCAGCCAGGGCCGCGGGTTGGGGCTCGACGTCGTGCAGACCGTGGTGCGTGCGCACCGAGGCATCGTCGAGCTGAGCTCCGTGCCGGGTCGCACGGAGTTGCGAGTGACGCTTCCGGCCGGCGGGGAGCGCGCAGGCCCCTAGATCGCTTATGTTCGCGCGCCCTCGGCCCGTCCGACTCGGGCCGTAGGGGTGCGACCCAGCAATGGAGCTGACAAGCAGATGGCGAAGCCCGCGATCCTGGCGGTCGACGACGAACCGGAAGTCCTCAACGCGATCGCTCGCGACCTGCGACAGCATTATCGGGACACCTACCGGGTCATGAAGGCCGGCTCGGGTGCCGAGGCGCTGGAGACCGTGCGGGAGTTGAAGCGACGGGGCACGTCGCTCGCCCTTCTGTTGGTCGACGAGCGCATGCCGGCGATGACGGGCACGGAGTTCCTCGTCGAGGCGCTGAAGCTGTACCCGGATACGCGCAGGGTGCTGCTGACGGCCTACGCGGATACGGACACGGCGATCACCGCGATCAACCGCATCGGCATCGACCACTATCTGCTCAAGCCGTGGGAGCCGCCCCACGAGCGGCTGTATCCGGTTCTCGACGATCTCCTGTCGGAATGGTACGCGCGCATGCGGCCGGAGTACGACGGGTTGCGCGTGGCTGGAGTGTCGCTCTCGGCGGCGTCCTACCGCGTGCGCGACTTTCTGGCCGGATACCGGATCCCGTACCGATGGCTGGACGTGGACACGGAGTCCACCGTACGCGAGATGGTCGCCGCCGCCTCGCCCGACGGCGCCCTGCGCGTGCCCGTCGTCTTCTTCCCGGACGGCTCCGTGCTCGTCCAGCCGGACACACGCGAGCTAGCGGATAAGCTGGGCTTCCAGACCCAGGCGGAGCGTCCGTTCTACGATCTGGTCATCGTGGGCGGCGGGCCCGCCGGCCTGGCCGGCGCGGTCTATGCAGCTTCGGAGGGGCTCCGCACCGTGCTCGTCGAGCGTAAGGCCCCCGGCGGTCAGGCCGGGACGAGCTCACGCATCGAGAACTATCTGGGCTTCCCTTCCGGGCTGAGCGGCGCCGATCTGGCACACCGGGCGACGACGCAGGCCCGGAGATTCGGAGCCGAGCTCCTGGCCGCGCAGGACGTCGTAGGCATCGAGCGAGCAGACCCGTACCGGACCGTGAAGCTCGCCGACGGCTCGGAGCTCAGCTGCTACGCCGTGCTGTACACGGCCGGCATGGAGGTGCGCGAGCTCGATGCGCCCGGTGTCTCGGAGCTCGTCGGCGCCGGCATCTACTACGGAGCCGCGCTTACGGAGGGGGCGGCGCACCGAGGCAAGGACGTCTTCGTCGTGGGCGGTGCGAACTCGGCGGGACAGGGGGCCATCTTCTTCTCGAAGTACGCGCGTAAGGTCACCATCCTGGTGCGGGGCGTCGGTCTGACGTCCATGTCGCAATACCTCGTGGATCGGATCGAGCAGACGCCCAACATCGAGGTGCTCCCGCGCACGACACTGGCGGCGGCCGAGGGCGAGAGCGGGCTCGAGCGCATCACGCTCGCGAACGCGGACAGCGGTGAGGAATGCCAGGTGGCTGCGGACGGAGTCTTCATCTTCATCGGATCAGCGCCGCGGACCGATCTGCTCGGCGGGCTGGTGGAGTGCGACGCAGAGGGCTTCATCCTCACCGGCCGTGACACGATGCGTGAGGGTCGCCTTCCCCCTGGTTGGGAGCCGGAGCGCGAGCCGTACTTCTACGAGACCAGTGTGCCCGGCATCTTCGCCGCCGGTGACGTGCGGCACGGATCCGGCAAGCGCGTGGCGACCGCCGTGGGGGAGGGCTCGTCCACGATCAGCATGGTGCACCAGTACCTCGAGACGGTGTGAGCCCGGTCATGACCGGCAGAGCTGAACGCGTGGACGACGGGACGGTGGTCGACCGGCTGGCGGCGTTGCCCCTTCTCGCCGACGTGCCTCGCCAGGAGCTCGAGTGGCTGGTGCAGCACGGGGACCTCCGGGTCTTCGAGCCCGGCGAGGTGATCGCTCCTAGGGGCAAGCGCATCGAGACGCTCTGGGTGGTGATGTCCGGCCACCTCGCGGTGCGTGTGGATCGGGGCGTCGGTCCCCGTAGGGTCATCGAATGGCACTCGGGTGAGCTGTCCGGCATGCTGCCCTATTCGCGCATGAAGGGCCCGCCAGGGCACAACTACGCGGAGGAGCGCACCGAGCTCCTGATGATCCACGAGGATCAGTTTCCGGAGATGATCAACCGGTGCCCGACGGTCACGGCGAAGGCCGTGCACGCCATGGTCGATCGAGCTCGACGCTTCAACACGAGCGACCTGCAGGACGAGAAGATGCTGTCGCTCGGTCGCCTGGCCGCGGGGCTCGCCCACGAGTTGAACAACCCGGCTGCGGCTACAGTGCGGGCCGCCAAGTCTCTGCTGGAGGGCATGTCGGAGGCGGATGCCGCTGCCCGGGCCTTCGCCGCGGCCGGGCTCACGGCCAAGCAGCTCGAGGCCGTCGAGCGGCTGCGGGAGTCCTGCTCCACCGGGATGCCGGGGAACGTGTTTTCCCCGATCGAGCTCTCGGACCGGGAGGACGAGATCGTCGATTGGCTCGAGGACCATGGGGTGTCGGAGGCTCCGGCCTCCGCGCTCGTCGACACGTCCCTCACCGTCGAAGACCTGGACGAGTTGGCTTCTGAGGTGTCCGGCGAGGACCTGGACGTCACCCTTCGTTGGCTCGCCACGGACTGCTCGACCAGCACCCTGGCGACCGACATCGAGCGTGCCGCCACGCGGATCTCCGACCTCGTCGGAGCGATCAAGCGGTTCACGCACATGGACAATCTGGCGGGACCGGAGTCGGTGGACGTCGAGCCCGGGCTACGAGACACCCTGAGGGTGATCGCGTCGAAGTCGAAGTCGAAGGGCGCCACCGTCTCGCTCGATATCGCGCCCGACCTTCCGTGCGTGCGTGCCAACGGTGGTGAGCTCAACCAGATCTGGCTGAACCTGATCGACAACGCCCTCGACGCGATCAACGAGGGCGGCCGGATCGACATCCGTGCCGAGCTGGAGCTGGACCATGTCGTGGTGAGGGTCGTCGACGACGGGCCCGGCATCCCGCCGGAGGTTCTGCCGCACATCTTCGATCCGTTCGTCACCACGAAGCCGCCGGGGCAGGGGACGGGTCTCGGGCTCGAGATCGCGCTGCGTCTGGCTCGCAGCTATCAGGGCGACATCACCGTCGAGTCCGAGCCGGGCCGCACGGAGTTCGCCGTGAGCCTGCCGCTGGACGAGGCGAAGGAGGCGGGGGCGGAGGGAGACGACGCCTAGAGCTACGTGAGCGACGTGGAGCGGGACGCGCGGAACCCTACGGTGCGTGTCATCTGGAAGCTGGCCGCCGCTCTGGAGACGATGGCGCTGAGGCACTCGGGCAAACGGGACGCAGTCGAGCGCATATGAAGTCGATTGCGCACCTGGAGTCGGTAGCGCCAGAATGGCGGTCCACCACACACCGTCGGAGACAAGAGCCATGAGTAACCGAGCATTCTTCCAAGGCCTTCTGAGTCAGGAGCGCGACATCTTCGTGAGGGTCGCAAAGGCGGTGCTGGAGGAGGGCCAGGAGTATCGCCCGGATCCCAAATCCCGTTGCGCGCGGGAGTTGATCGAGCATCTGATCGGGCACAATCTCGACCTGGTGGAGTTGATCGACGACGGCGTGATCAACCACCGGAATCAGGTCCCCTTCGAGTCCCTGGATGACGGCGTCCGGCAGCTCGACGAGTCGTTCGGCATGGTGATCGAAAAGCTGGACACGATCGACGACGAGCAGTGGCTCGAGCCGGCCAAATTCATGTTCGGCGACCACTTGATTACCGAGGGCCCGCGCCAGCAGCTGGCGTGGATGATGCTTCTGGACGCCGTGCACCACCGGGGGCAGCTGAGCACGCACCTGCGGGCCATGGGGAGCACGGTGCCTTCCATGTACGGGCCGTCCGCGGACACGCAGCCGGCTCACTAGACGGGAGAGCCACGCTGCCCGCCCGTGAAGCAGCGGAGCGCGTAGCGCCCCGTCTCCGTCAGGCGCACAGCCACCTTGCGCCGGTCGTAGATGGTCCAGGGAGCGCGACGGATGAGCTCCGCTCCCTCTAGCACGTCCAAGTGATGCGCCAGGGTGGAAGGGCTCACGCCCAGTGAGCGCGCGAGCCGTCGCGCCGAGAGCCCGTACGCCGTGGCTTGATCGAGCAGCACCAGGATCAGATACCGGGCGGGCGCGAACGGAGTCGGCCAGCCCCGGTCCTTCGCGACCCGGTCCAGCCGCCGCGCGGCGCTCCGGAGCA
>JASFUR010000129.1:0-8367 GCA_050050215.1 Gemmatimonadota bacterium | reverse complement strand
ACACCATCGTCGACCACTGCACCTGGGTCATCGCGTCGGACGGTGACGTCATGGAGGGGATCACGTACGAGGCGTCGTCGCTGGCGGGGCACCTCGGGCTCGGGAAGCCGATCTGCTTCTACGACGAGAATCGCGTGACGATCGACGGCTCGGCCGACCTGGCGTTCAGCGACGACGTGGGACGCCGGTTCGACGCGCTGGGGGAGCGCTGGACCGGTGATGCGGGGCTCATCCTCGGCGTCAGACGATTCGGAGCCAGCGCACCGGGCGACGAGGTGATGCATCACTTCGGCTTTACGCCGGACGTGGTCGCCGACGCAGCCCGAGCAGCGATACGAGGCGCTCCCAGCACACCAACCCCAGCCAAGACCGCATGACCATGACGAATCCCAATCCGCTCCGACGACTCGAGGAGCATGGCCAGAGCTACTGGCTCGACAATCTCACCCGCTCGAAGATCCACGGAGGTGAGCTCGCGCGCAGAATCCGAAGAGAGGGACTGAAGGGCGTCACCTCCAACCCGGCCATCTTCCGCAAGGCGCTGGCGTCGGGAGACGACTACTACGACCAGATCCAGGAGCTCGCCGCGCGCGGCTGCTCGGTCTCCGAGATCTACGAGAAGGTGGTCACTCGTGACATCCGCGACGCATGCGACGCCCTGGCCGACGTTCATCGGGAGTCCGACGGTCGCGACGGCTTCGTGAGCCTGGAGGTTTCGCCTCATCTGGCGTACGACCCGGACGGGACGCTCGCCGAAGCGCGCCGGCTCTACGAGGCCGTGGACCGGCCCAACGTGATGATCAAGATCCCGGCTACCGAAGTGGCTCTTCCGGTGATCGAGGAGGCGCTCTACGAGGGGATCAACGTCAACATCACGCTGCTCTTCAGCGTCGAGCGCTACATCTCCGTCGCCGAGGCATACCTGGCCGCCATGACCCGCCGCGCGAACGAGAGACTCCCGCTCCGGGACGTCGCCTCGGTGGCGAGCTTCTTCCTCAGCCGGATCGACGTCCTGACCGACGAGCTGCTGGCGCAACGCATCGGTGAGGCGAGGAGCACCGGGGAGACTCCCCGAGCCGGCCCCGAGACCCTGCTCGGTCGCGCCGCCGTCGCGTGCGCCCGGCACGCGTACGACGTCTATCACACCCTGTTCTCGGGCGACGAATGGGAGCGTCTCGCCGACGCGGGGGCGCGCGCCCAGCGGCTCCTGTGGGCGAGCACGAGCAACAAGACGCCGATCTACGACGACTTGCGCTACGTCGAGCCCCTCATCGGACCCGACACCGTCACCACGCTGCCCGACTCCACCGCCGCCGAATATGCGCGCCGCGGACGTCCCGCCACGCGTCTCCGGCCTTCGACCGATCCGACGAACGAAGTGGGCGAAAGGCTCGCGACGTTCGGTGTGGATCTCGCCTCCGTGGCCCGGCGCCTGGAGGAGGAGGGCGTACGGAAGTTCATCGCCCCGTACGACGCGCTGCTGACGGAGATCGCTCGACACGGGAACCGAGCCATCGCCCAGGTGCAGGTGGATGCCGCGAACATCCTCGACGTCGACGAGCTCATGGGAGCCCTCCAGGACCAGAGGATCGGGCGGCGCCTCTTCGCGCAGGACACGTCGCTGTGGAGCTGGGGAGACGATCGGGCTACGGAACACGCGATGGGATGGCTCCAAAGTCCCGAGGACTTCCTCGGCCGGGTCGACGAGCTCAGGGGCTTCGTCGACGAGCTCCGCGACGACGGCATCGAGGACGTCGTGATGGTCGGGATGGGCGGAAGCACGAACGCGGCCAAGGTCGCACGCGCGGTATTCGGACGCCCGGACCGAACGCCGTTCTTCCGGGTGCTCGCGGACACGGACCCCGATGCCGTGGCGAGGCTCGACGATGAAGTCGACTGGAGTTGTTCGGTCGTCATCGTGGCGAGCAAGTCCGGCACCACCCAGGAGACGCTCAGCCTCTTCGAGCACTGTTGGTCGCGAGTCAGCGATTTCGCAGACCGGCCGGGCAGACACTTCGTGGCCATCACGGACGAGGGAACGCCCCTTGCCGACACGGCCGAGGAACGGGACTTCCGGAAGATCTTCCTCAACCCTTCGAGCATCGGCGGACGATACTCCGCGCTCTCGTATTTCGGTCTCGTCCCGCTGGCACTCGCGGGAGCGGACATCGAGGCGGTGCTGCGCGACGCGATTGCCGCCGAGAAGGGCTGCGGTCCCGACGTTCCCGCCGCGGCGAACCCGGCGCTGCGTCTCGGCGGCCTCCTCGGTGCGCTGGCCGCGCACCACGGCCGCGACAAGGTGACCCTCACGTTCTCCGACGAGATCGGGGCGCTGGGTCTCTGGGTACGCCAGCTCCTCGCGGAGAGCACGGGCAAGGACGGAAGGGGCCTCGTGCCCATCCTGGACGAGCCGCCGCGACCCGTCGACGAGTACGCGCCCGACCGGGTCTTCGTGCACACGTGCCTGTGGAACGGACACGATCCGCTGGAGGAAGATCCCACGCTGGGTCCCGTTCTGGAGAAAGGACACCCCGTCGTCCGGATCCGCGTCCCCTCTCGCGAAGCCCTGGGCGGCGAGTTCATGCGGTGGGAGATCGCAACTGCCGTCTCGGCAGTCCTCCTGCACGTCGACCCGTTCAACCAGCCGGATGTCGAGGCGACCAAGCGCGCCACCCGCGAGCTCCTGTCCCGGGGCTCGGTGGGTGACGGTCATGGTGTCCGCATCGCGGAGGCCGGCGACGTGGCCCTCTGGCGGTCGAATGGAACGACGCCGTCCGGGGCACCGACCCGGCAGACGGGAGCGGCAGCGGAGCCGCTCGACCCGATTCGGGCCGCCCTCTCCGACTTCCTCATGCAGGGCCATGACGGCGACTATGTGGCGCTCCTACCATTCCTGCGACGCACCGACCGCACGCACGAAGCCCTTCAGGCGCTCCGCGCCCACATCCAGCAGTCCTTCGGCATGGCGACGACGCTCGCGTACGGGCCGGCATACCTGCACTCGGTCGGCCAGCTGCACAAGGGCGGCCCGGACAACGGCCTCTTCGTCGTCCTCACCAATGGCGGAGACGACGAAGGCAACGGGCACCGCGACGACCCGACGATCGACGAGCTCACGGCCCTGCACGAAGCACAGGCGCTGGCGGATTTCGACACCCTCGCGCAGGCGGGCCGGCGCGTCGTGCGGCTCCAGATGCGGAGCCACGCCCCCGAGACGCTGGGGCACCTGTCCGATGGATGGATCTCGGGCCGGCCCGCACCGGCTGAGAGTGGAGCGGTCGAGCCCGGCGGCGGCGAAACCCCCGCATCCCCATGAGCGTCACCACCCGGGATTCCCGCGCCGCAACCGCTCCGTGGACCAATGCCGGCGAGGCCGACGACGCGCGTGTCAGGCCCGAGCCCTGCCTCATCGTCCTCTTCGGGGCTGGCGGGGATCTCGCCGGACGAAGCCTACTCCCGGCCCTTCAGGAGCTCCTCGCGCGCGACCTCCTCCCCGAGCGCTACGCGGTCCTCGGCAGCGGGCGGACTCCGATGGACGACACGTCCTTTCGTGAGCTCGCGCGACGGGCGCTCGACTCGCACGACGAGTTCACGGAAGACCGCTGGGGTCGGCTCGCTCCGCGGCTGCACTACGCGCGGGCCGACGCCGGGGCATCTCTGGAGGAAGGCGACTGGAACCACTTCGCCGACAAGGTCGACGAAGTCCGGAACGAACACGATCTGCCCGGGAACACCTTGTTCCACCTGGCCGTGCCGCCCTCCGCGTTCGGGGACATCGCGAAGAGGCTCGGTGAGATCGGCGAAGCCGGAGCGCCGTCCGGCTGGCGCAGACTCGCCGTCGAGAAGCCCTTCGGCAGCGACGAGGACTCCGCCCGCGCGCTGGACGCCGAGCTGAAGGCGCACTTCGACGAGGACCAGATCTTCCGGGTCGATCACTACCTGGGGAAAGAGACGGTCCAGAACCTCCTCGTCACGCGTTTCGCGAATCCCGGGTTCGAGCCGATCTGGAACCGCCACTACATCGACCACGTTCAGATCACGGCCGCGGAGTCTGCCGGCGTCGAAGGCCGCGAGCGCTTCTACGACCGCACCGGTGTGGTGCGCGACATGGTCCAGAACCACCTGCTCCAGTTGCTCTGCTTCGTGGCCGCCGAGCCGCCGGTCCGGTGCTTCGGCTCCTCGTTGCGCGCCGAGACGCGACGGGTCCTGGACGCCGTTCGTCCACCCGACCCTGCTCGCGACCTCGTGCTCGGCCAGTATCGACCGGGCTCCGTGGACGGGTCGGACGCTCGCGGATACCGCGAGGAAGAGTCGATCGACGCGGACTCCGATACGCCCACCTTCGCCGCGCTGCGTCTCGAGCTGGACTCCTGGCGCTGGGCGGGCGTGCCGTTCTACCTGCGCACGGGCAAGCGCATGGCGAAGAAAGCGACCGAGATCACGGTTCGCTTCCGCCCCACGCCCCAGAGGATGTTCCCAGGCGTGGACACGTTCCGGAGCCAACTCACGTTCAGGCTGCAGCCGGCCGAGGCCGTGGTGCACACCATCGCCGCCAAGCATCCGGGACCGCAGCTGTCGATCCAGCCGGTGCGGATGAGCTTCTCCTACGCGGACGCCTTCGGGCTGGAGTCGCCACCGAGCGCATACGCGTGGCTCATCCACGACGCGCTCCTGGGAGACCAGACGCTCTTCGCGCACTCCGAGTGGATCTACCGCGCGTGGTCGCTGATCGACGAGCTGACAGAGCGGGGAGACGAGGACGGACGGACGGACCTCCAGGGTTATCCGGCCGGGAGCTGGGGGCCCGACGAGGCCTTGGAGCTTCTCGCCCGGGAAGGACGAGCGTGGAAGCCCGCTTAGGCGACTCCACGCAGCCCGAGCCGGCAGGGGATTCCAATGGGCGACCGGGGATACGTGAGCTCGGATCCATCCTCAAGGAGACGGGCCTGGAGTGGCTGGACGACGGCATCCCCGCGAGAGGCGCAGCGCTGTCCTACTACGTCCTTCTCTCGCTCGGGCCCCTGCTCGTGCTGGTCATCGGGGCGTTGGAGTTCTTCCTCACAACGGCGGAGGCACGCGGACGGGTGGTGGAGGCCGTAGGCCACGGCATTGGACCGCGCGCGGCAGAGGTCGCCGCCACGGTGCTGCAACGTGTCGACGTACCCGACCTCCTCGCCCCCCAGTCGCTCCTGACGCTCGCCCTCCTCCTATTCGGAGCGACGGCTGCGTTCGCCAACGTGCGCGGCGCGCTGAACAAGATCTGGGGGGTGGAAGAGGAGGGACGATCGAAGCGTGAGATGGCGATGGACCTGCTGCGCGCACGGGCTCGCGGCTTCGTCATGATCGTCCTCACCGGCCTCGTGCTCGTCGTGTCCTTCCTGGTCACGTCGCTGGGCTCCCTGCTTCAGAGCTACCTGCAGCAGTGGGTGGACCCGACGTCCCCCCTCGTACGGGGCTTGGACGCGGGCGTCTCGCTCCTTCTGACCGGCCTCCTGTTCGGAGCGATCTACAGGACGCTTCCGTCCACGCGCATCCGCTGGGGCACGGTGTGGGTCGGGGCCTTCGCCACGGCGCTGATCTTCGTCATCGGCAAGTCGATCGTCGCGTGGCTCATCGCAAGCGCGTCGTGGACATCCTACTACGGGCCCGGAGCGTCGGTCGTCGCCTTTCTCGCCTGGATCTACTTCTCCTCCCAGCTCTTCTTCCTGGGGGCCGAGTTCACCGAGGTGTGGTCCCGGCGCAGAGGAGGCGTGTTGGGCCAATCGTCATGACGCCGCGGGCGGTTCCGTTTTCAAGTGGCCGGCAACTGAAACGGCGCGGCTGACGCGTCATGGGATCGCGCGGGCGCGAGCCCCGTCCGTGCGGGTGCAGACGCGGAACGGTTCATGCACCTGTTGCCTGCAGAGACGCACCCCCCCAGGAACGGAGATCGAAACCGGGAGGACGCTTGAACACGCGAGGAATCAGGTTGGGGTCGGTGCTCGGATTCGAGATTCGCCTCGATCCGTCGTGGTTCATCCTCTTCTTCCTGATACTGTGGACGCTCGGAGCGGGCTTCTTCCCGGAGACGACACCCGACCTGTCCGTATCGACACACGCGCTCATGGCAGTGGCGGGGACGGTGCTCTTCTTCGCGTCGCTCCTCCTCCACGAGATTTCCCACTCGCTCGTGGCTCGGGCGAAGGGCATCCCCATGAAGGGGATCACGCTGTTCGTCTTCGGTGGGCTGGCGCATACGTCGCGCGAGCCCGACGACGCGAACGACGAGTTGCAGATCGCCGCGATCGGCCCGGTCGTGAGCCTGATTCTGGGCGGGCTCTTCCTCGTCATCGCGGCGTTCGGCCGAGGGTTGGAGTGGAGCCCGGCCGTCTACGAAGTCGCGCAGTACCTCGGTTTCATCAACGTCGCCCTGGCGGTGTTCAATCTCGTTCCCGGATACCCTCTCGACGGTGGCCGCATATTTCGGGCGCTGGCCTGGCGGTACACGGACGACCTCGGCAGAGCGACCCGTTGGGCGACCACCGGCGGCCGCTGGGTGGGGCTCGCACTCATCGTCCTGGGCATTCTGGACGCGCTGGCCGGCGCGCTCCTGAGCGGTATCTGGCTCCTCCTCATCGGCATGTTCCTCCGTGGCGCTTCAGGCGCCGCGATGCGTCAATACGCGCTGCGCCAGACCCTTCAGGGCATGCATGCCCGGGACATCATGGGTCCGGAGCCCCAGACGGTCCCGGGGACGTCGACCGTGGCCGAGTGGGTGCAGGGTCCGCTGATGCGGACATCCGGCCCAGCCGCCCCCGTCACGGACGACGGGCACGTGGTCGGCCTCATCGCCGTCGATCAGGTCGAACGGGTGCCCCGAGCGGACTGGTCGGGCACGCGCATCCACGATGTGATGACGCCGCTCGACGACCGCGAGGTGGTGCGCCCCGATACGGACATGGCAGACGTGCTGGCCAAGGTGGGCGCTTCCGAGGACGGCCAGGTCCTCGTGATGGAGTCCGGCGCCGTGCTCGGCACGATCGCCCGCCGGGACCTGGTCGAGCTGGCTCGCCGTGCGAGCCTTCTCGCCCGACACTGATTCCCCCGTCCCGAGCCGAAGACGACCCAACCCCCGATCCTGCGAGGTCCGAATGCTCTCCAGAGAAGAGCTCGAAACCCTCTACCGGAATCACCGTGAGGAGCAGGTCCTCAGCATCTACCTGGATGCCGATCAGCACGACTTCGCGCAGCGCGCCAAATGGCGGGTGGCGCTCAAGAATCGTCTGTCGGACCAACGAAGCCAGGCCGACGAGCCGGAGCTGCTCGACCGGGCATACGAGCATCTCGAGGCGTCGCTGCCGTCATCGAAGAGCTCCTTCCTCCCGGGGCGCGGTTGGGTCGGCTTCGCCACCCCCGAGGCACGGCTGTACGCCGAGAACCTCCCCGTCACCATGCCGAACCTGGTGCGGTGGGAGAAGGGGCTGCGCGTCGCGCCCTACGCACGGGCACTCGGCGCCGGCAGACCGGTCGTCGCGGTGGTCGTGGACAGCCGTCGCGCGCGCCTGCTCCGCTACGGCGACGGCGACGTGACCGAAGGCCCCGAGCTCCAGGCCGACACCTATCTCGGAGACCTGACGGACGTCCACGTCCCCAAACGCGCTGCTGCGCACTCCGGAATCCGGGGAAAGACGGGCACGGACGCCGCCAATCGCTACCTCGAGGTCGAGCGCGACCGCCTCTTCACCCGCGTGGCCGAAGAGGTCCGGGCGGAAGCCGGGGACGACGGCATGGTCGTCATCGGGGGCGTCGCGCGCGCGATCGAGGCACTCGGAAAGGAGCTCGGCCTGCCGGCGGAGCGGGTGTCGCGCGACCCGGGGCTGGAGGTCGACTCGCCGGCCGACCAGGTGCGGACCGCCGCGGAGCGCGCGCGTGTGGAGCTGTCGCAGCACCTGGAAGGACGGCTCGTCGAGCGTCTGGTGGATCGAGCCCACTCCGGCGGCACGGCCTGCCTGGGGACGGAGGAGACCCATCGGGCGCTACGCGAGCGCCGCGCCGACACGCTGCTCGTCTCCCGACGTCTGCGAGACGACGAGCCCGACGAGGTGGACCGGGCCGAGGGCAGCGCATTCGACCAGCGTGCCAGCGTCATCGAAGTCTCCGGTGACGCGGGCGAGCGCCTCGACCGCGAAGGTGGAGGGATCGGTGCTCTGTTGCGATACCAGCTCGATCGGCCTGAAGCCGACCGAGATTGAGGAGCCTCGCGCGACGCCCGCACGGGCAGAACCGACCAAAGGAGTCGATCATGTCCTACGGATCACTCGAGGAGTACCTGTCGAAGCGCGATCCGTCACGCACGCCGGAGCCCATGGGGGACGGCGAGGGGGGGCC
>JASFUR010000128.1:0-8374 GCA_050050215.1 Gemmatimonadota bacterium | reverse complement strand
CGACATCTCCGACGAGGACGCTCTGGCCGCTTCGGCCGTGGTGGCGTCCGTGCTCGGAGTCGTGTTCGCCCGAGCCTGAGGAGTCGTGTGCACACAGTCCCCATCCGGATGAAGACCGGCATGAAGACGCTTCGTCGGATCCTCGCGCCCGTCGTGGGCCTCCTGGTGGCTGTGGGGCAGCCGGTGGCTGCCGAGCAGGTGCGCGACGTGGAGGCTACGGTCGGTGGACGGACCGTTCACGCGCTGTGCACCGACGGTCCCAGGCAGGCCGTGCTGTTGCACGGCGACTCGGGCGGGGCGGAGAGCTGGCGGCCGGTCCTGGAGCACCTGTCCGGCAGGGTCGGCGCCTGCGCCTACGACCGGCCGGCCGCGGACGGAGGCGAGCGCGGTTGGTTCGAGCTCCTGGACGAGCTCCGCCAGGCACATGCCGCGCTGGGGTTCGAGCCCGGATACACCCTGGTCGGTTTCGACGTCGGTGGGCTGTATGCACGGCTGTTCGCGGTCGACCGGCCCTGGGAGGTCGGGGGGCTGGTGCTGGTCGATCCCGCGCACGAGGACTGGCCGCGCGAGGCGCGTCCGGGCATGCCGAGCGACGCCTGGTCACAGTGGATGGCCGAGCGGCGACGCCCCAACGCGGACGGCGTCCGCGAATCCGAGCTCGCTCGCCGGGCGCGGGGCACGCGGCTCCCCGACGTCCCGGTCACCGTCATCACGGCCACCGAGAGGGAGAGCGGTGAGGGCTGGAACGAGCGCTTCCTCGCGGAAGCCGCGAGGCGAGTGCACGCGTCGATCCTGCGTGGCGTACGGACCGCGCGTCACATACCCGCTACCGGGAGCGGGCACAACGTTCCTCTCGAGGCGCCTGATCTGGTCGCCGAGGAGATCGCCAGGATGGTTCGCATGACGGATGGAGCGGAGCGATGACGACCACGGATCGGGAGCTCGCGACCCTCGCGGGCGGGTGCTTCTGGTGTCTCGAAGCGGTTTTCGAGTCCGTTCGCGGAGTCGAATCGGTGAAGTCCGGGTACGCGGGCGGCACCGTGCCCGACCCGACCTACGAGCAGGTCTGCACCGGGACGACGGGGCATGCGGAAGTCGTACAGATCACCTTCGATCCCTCGGCCGTATCCTACGAGCAACTCCTGGAGATCTTCTTCACGATCCACGATCCAACGACTCCGAACCGTCAGGGCGGAGACGTGGGGACGCAGTATCGGTCGGCGATCTTCGCGCACTCCCGGGAGCAGCTGGAGACAGCGGAGAAGAAGATCCGGGAGCTCGATCGCGACGGGCCGTGGGACGACCCGATCGTCACCGAGGTGGAGCTCCTCGAGGCTTTCTATCCCGCCGAGGCGTACCACGATACGTATTTCCGCAGAAATCCTGCGCAGCCTTACTGCCGCGTCGTGATCGATCCGAAGGTGCAGAAGTTCCGCCAACGATTCGAACACCTTATAGTTCGTACGCAATAAAGAGCTTTTCCGCCGCCCCCCCCGCATGCGGAACGTCTCTCCCGCTCGACGCAGGACGTCGGGTGGGCGTTCACCTTCGTATGTGCGCGAGCACAGGAGGCATCAGCATGCCAAGACCCGACGGCGACCTCGTCGTCAAATGGCGCCAGTTGGCAGAGGAAGGGTACCTGTACGCCGAGATTGCCCGGATGTATCCGGAGTACTCGGTCGATCAGGTTCGCCACTACTGCCTTGGGCACACGGGCCGCAAGCTCGGCGGTCCGATACAGAGAGTCGATCGGTGGTACGGATCGAACGTTTGGCTGCGAGGTGAGAACTCACCGCACGCGCAGCTGACGGCCACTCAGGCCAAGAAGGTCCTGGACGACTGGGACGAGAAGGCCGACCGGTGGAAGTCTTCCGGTGCCGAGTGGGCTCGGAAGTTCAACGTGTCGCCGAGCACCATCTACATGCTTCGTCGTGGCGAGACGTGGCAGCATCTCGAGCACCCCAATCAGGGGCGCAAACCGAAGAAGAGCCGCAAGAACAACAAGAAGAAGAGCAAGAAGAAGTAGTCGCGGTTCAGACCCATGGAGCCCCGGTCCACCTCGGTGGGTCGGGGCTTCGTGCAGGAGAGCAGGGTCGGAGCGGGTCAGACGGGCCCTTCGTCCCCGCTCTCATCCAGCCGGCCGGGCGGGGGCTGCAGGGGGATGGCGCCGTCGAGGAGGCGCTCCGTGAAGTCCAATCGCGCGTCCAGGTTGCGCATACGCCGGCCCATCTCCGCCACCTCCTGGCGAAGGACGTCCATCTCGGCCGTGTCGAGCGCCTGCCTGGGCGAGGGTGCGCCCACGTCGACCTTTTTCACGAGCCATTGCGCGAGCAGCGTGCCCGCGGTGCCGATCGCGCCGCCGCTCACGAAGACGGCGGCGAAGCCGACCCAGAGCTCTGGGGTCATCTGCGATCCTGCTTCGGAGTGGATCCGACGTGTTCAATTCCGACGGATGCGGGGTGGCGAAAGTTTCAGGGGTCCGAACCTCTCTGGCGCCCGGTGGCGCCGCACGTTCCCTTCGTTGCGTCGCACAGAGGATACGCGGAGGACCCAGTGGAGCTTCACGTCGGGACGAGCGGATACAGCTACAAGGAGTGGAAGGGGAGCTTCTACCCGGAGGATCTACCGGCGAAGGAAATGCTGTCCTATTACGGGGAGCATCTGAACGCCGTAGAAATCAACAACACCTTCTACCGACTGCCGAAGGTCTCCGTGCTCGAGACCTGGGCGTCGCAGGTCCCCGAGTCGTTCCGATTCTCCATCAAGGCTTCGCGGCGCATCACCCACTTCACGCGCCTCAAAGAGGAGGCGCGCGAGCCGACCGAGTACCTGCTCTCCACGATAGGGTCGCTGGGGGACAAGCTCGGGGTGCTGCTCTTCCAGCTGCCGCCGAACTTCAAGAAGGACGTACCGCGGCTCGAAGGGTTTCTGGACATGCTCCCCGACGGGACGCCCGCCGCGTTCGAATTCCGCCACGAGTCCTGGTCGGACGACGAGGTCCACGAGGCGCTCAAGTCCAAGGGCGTGGCCCTGGTCTGTGCGGACACGGACGACTCGGAGGACGACGAGCCTCTCGTGCACACGGCGGGGTGGGGATATCTGCGGCTGCGCCGCCCCGATTACGACGACTCCGATCTGGGCCGCTGGGTGGAGCGCATCGCCGAGCTCGAGTGGGACCGGGCGTTCGTCTTCTTCAAGCACGAGGACGAGGGTGCGGGTCCCAGGCTCGCCGGGCGATTCCGCGAGATCGCGGCGACCTAGAGTACCAATCCGATCCCAGGCAACGGCCTGGGGGCGGAGTGCATCCCATGCGGTGGACAACGTAAAACGGCCCCTGTACAATGCGGGCCGCGTTACTCATCGGGACGTCGAATGACGCATGATTCGGGTCCTCGCTCGACCGGCCGGCGCGCCTTCGGCCTTTCGCGCACGAGCCACGTCGAGCGGAAGCCGACGCGGCTTTTTCGTTTGAGGAGTGTCTGAGATGATATCGGTCGAGGGTGTCACGAAGCGCTACGGCCAAGTGACCGCTGTAGATCAGCTGAGCTTCTCCGTTCAGCGCGGAGAGGTGGTCGGCTTTCTCGGCCCCAACGGGGCGGGCAAGACGACGACGATGCGCATGATCACGGGCACGCTCCAACCCGATGAGGGCTCGGTACTGCTCGACGGCGTCTCCGTATCCGACGATCCGATGGCGGCGAAGCGCCGTATCGGGTACCTGCCGGAGGCCAACCCGCTCTACGACGAGCTGATCGTCGCGGAGTACCTCGACTACGTCGCCGAGCTGCGTGGGCTCTCCAGGGAGGAGGCCCGCTCGGGAATGGCCGACGCGGTCGAGGAGACGGATATCGCCGACGTCTTCTACCGGCCCATCGGCGAGTGCTCCAAGGGGTACCGCCAGCGCATCGGGATGGCGAGCGCGATCCTGCACCGTCCGGAGGTCTTGATCCTCGACGAGCCGACCGAGGGGCTCGACCCCAATCAACGCGTCGAGATCCGCAAGCTGGTCGGCAGCCTGGGCCGCGAGCGCACGGTGCTGCTGAGCACGCACGTGATGCAGGAGGTCGAGGCCACGTGCTCCAAGCTGGTGATCCTGAGCAAGGGCAAGCTGGCAGCGGAGGGTGGCGTCCAGGATCTCCTGGCGAGTCGCACGGGAGCGGCGCGCTATGTGGTCGAAGCGGACGGACAGAGCGTGGCGGAGTCGCTGGCCTCGCTCCCCGGCGTGAGCGGTCACACCACCGAGCAGGTGGACGGTCGGGTGCGCGTCCACCTCGACGCGACCGGTGAGGCGGAGCTCCGGCCCGAGATCTTCGCCATGGCGCGCGACCGGGGCTGGACCCTGTGGGAGCTGCACCGTGAGCGAGCCAGCCTGGAACAGGTCTTCAGGAACCTGACCGCGGACGCCATCCCGGTGGTTGCCGAGGATACCGGAGGCGGGGGTGCTCCGCCGGAGGGCCCTGCCGTCGAGGCCTCGCCCGAAGCCGTCGGCGATGAGGAGGTGGACCAGTGATGCGCGGAATCTGGACGGTCGCGCGCCGTGAGCTGAAGGGCTACTTCGACCAGCCTACCGCGTACGTGCTCATCGTCGCATTCCTGGGCATCACGCTATTTCTCGCGTTCCGCACGATGTACGCGAGCGGAGTGGCGTCCCTCCGGCCCATCTTCGACCTGCTGCCGATCCTCTTCGCGGTCTTCGTGCCCGCGGCGACCATGCGCACGTTGGCCGAGGAGCGCCGCAGCAAGACGCTGGAGTGGCTGTTGGCGCAGCCACTGAACGAGATCGAGGTCATCGTCGGCAAGTTCCTGGGCGACTGGCTCTTCGTCATGCTCGCGCTGGCCGGCACCATTCCGACGGCCATCGGCGTGCTCCTCGTGTCGGACGCGGACGCAGGTATCGTCATCGCTCAGTACATCGGCGCGGGCCTGCTCGCGGCGCAGTTCGTCGCACTCGGGCTGTGGGCGTCGAGCTTCACCCGAAACCAGATCACCGCGTTCATCGTCGCGGCCGCGGTGGCCTTCGCGCTCTTCCTCATCGGGCTCCCGATCGTGCAGATCGGCGTGACTCCCGCCATCGCCGGCTTCCTCGCACGGCTGTCCGTGCTTAGCCACTTCCAGAACGTGGCCCGCGGCGTGGTCGACCTGCGCGACGTCGTCTACTTCGTGTCGACCTGTGGGCTCTTCATCATGCTCGCCCTGGGCGCGGTTCAGCGCGACCGCCTGAGTCGCGGACGGACGGAATGGCAGCGCATGCGCCTCGGCACGATCGTGGTCGCCGCGCTCGTGCTCATGGTGAACCTCCTCGGCAGCTACATCCGCGGGCGTATCGATCTGACCTCGAACAACCTCTACACGCTCGAGCAGGGCACTCGCGATCTGCTCGGCGACCTGGACGACATCGTGCAGGTGAAGCTCTTCGCCTCGTCCGAGCTGCCGCCGGAGCTGCAGCTCCAGCTGCGGGACGTGCGCGACCTCCTCTCGGACATGCGGCGCGCCTCGAACGGCAATCTGGTCGTGACCGACGTCGATCCCGACGAGGACGAGGACGCCGCGGAGGAGGCGGGGCAGCTCGGCATCCGTCCCGTGGAGTTCAACGTCCTGCGTGACGACCAGTTCGAGGTCCGGCGCGGCTACTACGGCCTCGCGGTCGTCTATGCGGACGACAGCGACGTGACGCCCGTCATCCAGAGCACGGACGACCTCGAGTTCCGACTCGCGTCGGCCATCTACGACATGACGACCACAGACCGACCGGGCGTCGAGTTCGTGCAGGGCTCCGGAATGAAGCGACCGACGGACATGCAGGGGCTCGCCCAGAGCCTGGGCGACCGCTACCGCATCGGGTCCGTCGACGTCGCGGGCGACTCGGCCGCGGCTATCGACCGTGACTCCACCGACGTGATCGTCCTGGCCGGTCCGCAGCAGCAGCTCGACAGCATGGCCGTGCAGAGGATCGCGGACTTCGTCGACTCGGGCGGCGCGGCGCTCATGTTGATCGAGCCCGTGCGCCTCGATCCGCAGTCTCCGAACGTGCTGCCGCTCACCACGGGCCTGGAGGGGTTCCTCACGGACCACGGCGTGTCGGTCTCGAAGCGCGTCGTCGCCGACCTGGCTTCGGCCGAGCGCGTGAACATGGGCCAGCAGGGCATCTTCCAGGTCATCGCGCCGTACCCGCTCTGGCCGATCGCTCTGCCGGCGGGACGGCATGCGATCACGAGCGGGCTCAACCGGCTGTCGATGGGGTGGGTCGGCGAGGTCGAGATCCAGGACAGCACCGACGTGCAGCCGCTCTGGACCACGAGTGATGCGGCTGCCCTCCAGGCGGTCGCCGCGCCGGTCTACCCGGACCAGGACTGGGACTTCCCGGAGGACGAGCTGCACACCCGAGTGCTCGCGGTGGCGATCACGCCTCCGGACGGAGACCCGAGCGGGCGAATGGTGGTCGTCGGCGACGAGACCTTTTCGGAGCCCCAGTTCGTGCAGCAGAATCCCGCGAACATGACGTTCATCGCCAACGCGATCGACTGGCTCGCGCGTGACGAGGCGCTCATCGGGATCCGTTCCAAGAACCGGACGCCGCCCAACCTGCTCTTCGAGTCCGACGTGAGCCGCAACGTGCTCAAGTGGGGCAATCTGATCGGGGTCCCGCTCCTGTTCGTCCTGGTGGGCGTCCTGCGCGTGACTGGACGTCGTCGCCGAGCCGAGGCTCGCTGGCGGGAGGTGGTGGCATGAGTGAGCGGGCACTCAAGCGGCTCGTCGGAGCCCTCGCGGTGGTCTTCGCCCTGTGGCTCGTCGCCTACCTGGTGACGCGGGGAGGCGGCTCGATCGACGCGCCGTCCGACGTCGCGGCGGCTTTCGACGGGGTCGACGAGACATCGGTGACAGCGATCCGCTTCATCCATCCGTCGGACACGATCGAGCTGCGTCGCGAGGGCGACGGGTGGCGCGTGAACGGGTTCCGCGCCGACTCTGGATCCGTGGCCCGCTTCTTCGAGGCGGCCTCGGACGCCGAGGCCACCGACCTCGTCGCCAGCAACCCGGCGAACCACGTGCGTATGGGCGTCGCCGGCGACAGCGTCAACTCCGTCGAGATCGAGATCGGGGGCGACACGCGCACGATCCTGGTCGGCGACGCCGGTCCCCGCGTCGCCACGGCGTACGCCCGCGTACCCGACGAGGACGAAGTCTACCTGCTCGAGGGCGGGCTCCGGGCGCACGTGGTTCGCCCGCTCGACGACTGGCGCAACCGCCGCATGCTCGCGATCGATACCAGCGAGGTGAGCCGCATCGCAGTCCAGCGGAACGAGGACGACTATGCTGTCGTGCGGGGCGACTCGACGTGGACGTTCGAGGACGGGAGCCCGGTCGCGGAGCGCGGAGTGGAGAACCTACTCCAGCAGCTCGGCGGCGCGCTGGTCGCGGCAGGGTTCGTAGCGGACGGTGACTCGCTGGCGGCCCTACCGCAGTCGGGCACGACGACGGCCTATTCGGAGGCGGGCGACGTGCTGGCCGAGGTGACCGTCGGGAGCGGCGCGGGCGAGTTGTGGGCGATGGCGGCCGGTGACTCCGTGCGCTACCGGATCGCGACGTTCAGGGCCGACTTGATCGCCCCTCCGCTGGAGCGGATGCAGCCGGAGTAGGGGACCGGTGGCCCGGGGCTCCTCGAGGTGGCGGCGGCGCCGCGCGGGGGCGTCCGGGCCGGCCGGTTCGACCTACATGCCGACTCCGGGCACCCCTTCGGGCTCGTCGTCCCACCACCAGAGCGGTGCGAGGGGCTGCTGGCGCGGGTAGACCTCGTTCAGCGTCTCGTCGTCGTACAGCCGGCCGTTCATCATCACGCGCTCGATGGTGTTCGTGTTGCGCAGATCGTCGAGCGGGTTGCCCGTCAGAACGATCAGGTCGGCGAGCTTGCCGGGCTCGATGGAGCCCACGTCCTGGTCGAGGCCCAGCGCGTCGGCGCCCAGGATCGTGGCGACCCGCAGGGCGTCGTGCGCGTCCATGCCGTCCGACGCGATGGCCCAGAGCTCCCAGTGGTACCCGAGCCCCTGGAGCTGGCCGTGGCTCCCGACGCCGACGCGCCCACCCGCCTCCACGAGCTCGCGCACGAAGCGCGCATGCCGCCGGAAGACGTGCTGGTCGTCACGGAACCATTGCGGACGACGAAGCGTGCGCGCGTCGACCTCGTCGTGCGGGATGAAGCGCCTGAGCTTCGCGTCGTCGTGCGGGTTCTCGCGACTGTAGTAGTAGTTCTCCGCCCACGGGCCCCCGTACGAGACGAGCAGCGTGGGCGTGTACGCTCTCTGGGTCTCGACGAAGAGCCGTACGTAGTCGTCGTAGATCGGGAAGATCGGCAGCGCGTGCTCGAGCCCCGGATAGC
>JASFUR010000127.1:0-8434 GCA_050050215.1 Gemmatimonadota bacterium | reverse complement strand
CATCCAGGGCACTCCATACGCGGCGCTCTTTCTCGTGCCCGAAGACGGGTCCGCCCCCGAGCTCGTACAGGGTCGGGACCCCGAAGGGGTGCTCACGATCGAAACGCAGCCCGGTCGCTACGTGAGCAGCCTCGAGGTCGTCGACCTGGAAGGCAGGCAGGCATGGAGGGCCCGCCAGGGCGTGGTCCAGCGGCCGCTGACGCCCGGGCTGATCAGCGTCTCCGACCTCATGATCCTGAAGCCCGACGCACCACTCCCCGAGTCGCTCGACGACGCCCTGCCCGACCTCCGACCGGGCATCCGCGTTCACGCCGAAGAACGCTTCCCGGTGATCTGGGAGGTCTACGGGCTCGGGGTGGAGGAGCAGGTACGCGTCACGATCGGCTTCAGTCGTGGACGGCCGGGCTTCCTCGAACGGGTGGGCGAGTTCCTGGGCGTCGTGGAGCCGGAAGGAGACGTCGACATCACCTTCGACGAAACGGGGCCGTCGACGGTCGAGACCGTCTTCAGATCCGTCGAGATCTCGCTGCCCGACCTCGAGCCCGGGGAATACACGCTGCACTTGCGACTCGATCTCGCAGGGCGTACTCCGGTAGTGACGAGCCGACCCATCATCGTGGAGGAGTGAGGGAAGCAGATGATGCTGCTCCGCGGACTTGCGCCGCTCATGTGGCTGCTCGCGACGTTTGCGGTCAGTCCCCGCCCACCGGCCCCCATCCGGCCCGACCCGGCACCCCGTCCGCTCCCGTTCTTCTACGATCTCTACACGTTTCGGGGTGACGACTCCGACGACCGTACGACCGTCGTCGCGTCGATCGCCGTCGAGGCGAAGCGGCTCGAGCGACAGGTCGTGGCGGGCCAGAGCCGCTACCGGTTCGACGTCCGGTTCGTCCTCGCCGACACTGCGGCCCGCACGGTGAGCAACACGGAGGACTCCGTCTACCTGAGCATGCCCATGCCCCTCAACGGGGAGCACCTCGTACACACGTACGTCGAGGTCCGGGCAGAGCCGTCCGACGCGACCCTGCAACGCGTGGTGGTGACCGATGCATCGCGAGCGGGCACCGGCCAGCTCTATACGTCCGACTTCCCCATCCCCGACTACACGGGCAGCGAGCTCATGCTGAGCGACATCGCCTTCGGGCTTCCGGACGCGACCGGGGGCTGGACGCGACACGGGGTGACCCTCGCCCTTCTCCCGACGAGCCAGTTCCCGTCGAGCGCGTTCGACGTCTACTACGAGATCTACAACCTGCCGCCCGGCACCCCCTACGAGACCGAGCTGGCCATTCAGCGCCTCGACGGCGATGACGACGAGGCGGGTCCCGCGGTCCGGACCCTCTTCTCCGGTGAAGCCCAGGTCGGTGAGGACGGATCCGTCTCGGAGCTTCGGCGCGTGCAATCCGCCCTGCCCAGGGGCAGGTACCGCCTCACGGTGACCGTGCGCCCCCAGATCGGCGGAACGGCGGCGATCCGCTCGAGAGACTTCCAGGTCCGGGAGTGGGGAGGCGGCGCGACCCTGGTGGAAGCCTTGCCCTACAAGGACTCACAGGGCTGAACGGGCGGCTCTGGCCCCGCTCGACGACGCCTCGGGGACCGTCGCGGCCAGTTCACTCGACGTGAACGGCTCGGCGAGGCGGCCGTTGCCCCGCCGGGCCCGGGCGTAGCATGATTCGAAGATGAGGCGCCCCCCCGTTTTCCTCGCCGTCCTGGCCAGCGTATGCCTGCTCGTCGCCTCGTGCGACGGCCGTGACGGTCCCACGGGCGTAGAGGGATCGCCCATCGGAATCGCGATCAATCCGGCGCTGATTCCCTCCGCCGCCGACGACGGGGCTCTGTCGATCAACCGCATCCGGGCATCCGCGGTCCGGATCTCGGACGACGTCGTGCTCGGAGAGTCGATCATCGACGTCTCGCCGACAGACGCGACCTGGACGGTGGATCTCGACGTGACGCTCCCGTCCAGTCCGACGGACGTTCGGGTCTTCGTGCTCTTGATTCACGTCGAAGGGAGCGTGGAGACGGTCGAGTTCAGCGGCCTCGTAGGGTCGCTCTCTCTCGAAGCCGGGGACGAGGTCCAGGTCGCCGACATCCCCATCGTCCGCGGTCCGCTCGCCAATCACTTCACGACCGGGGTCTCCATCACGTCGGCGCCGGGAACGCTGACGGTGGACGAGTCGGCCACCCTGGCGGCCACCGCCACGACCAGCGCCTCGACCGCGCCGACCGTCTTCTGGACGGTACTCGATTCCGCCGTGCTGTCGGCCAACGGCGCGACCGTGACGGGGATCGGCGCCGGGACCGGACGGGTCGTCGCCTCGGCGGGCTCCTTCGCGGACACGGCCTCCGTCGTGGTCCAGCCGGCGCAGGGGCTTCTCGACGTCCAGATCTCCAAGACGGTGGACGTGGCCCAGCCTCTTGCCGGGGACACGGTCAGCTTCACCATCTCGGCGACCAACGCCGGTCCCGGACAGGCCACGAACGTCACCATCGTGGATCCCCTGCCCGCGGAGTTCCAGACGCCGCAGCACGCCGCATCGGTCGGCTCCGTCCAGAACGACACGTTGTGGACCATCCCCACTCTGGACGAGAGCCAGACCGCCACATGGACGCTCACCACCGTGGTGGCCGGCGGCGTGGCCGGTACCTCGGCGACCAACCGTGCCTACCTGGCCTCGGTATCACCCGGCGATGGCGCGCCGGCCAACGACACGGCCGAGGTGGCCGTCTCGTTCCCGCTCTCCGCGCCACCGGTCGTAACGATCTCCCAACCCGCCGATAGCGCGGTCTTCGACCCGGGTGACCCGATCACCTTCACCGCCGCGGCCAACGACCCCGAACAGGGCGACCTGAGTCCGTCCATCGCGTGGACGTCCAACCTCGATGGTGACATCGGTACGGGCCGGTCGTTCACGACATCGACGCTCGGCGCCGGGCTCCATACGATCATCGCGTCGGTGTCCGACTCCGACGGCGGTGTGGGCGCCGACACGATCCACGTCACCGTCGCGCTCTACACAGTGCCCCCGACACTGAACGTCCCCTTCGGCGGCACCGCGGCGCTCCCGATCACGCTGTCCCAGCCGGCGCCCGCCGGTGGGGTCGTCCTTTCGGTATCCTCCGACGCCCCGACGATCACCGCGCCGACCCAATCGACCGTGTCGATCGCCCAAGGGGCGCTCTCCGGCAACGCCACCCTCCAGGGGGTCCTCCCCGGCACGGCGAACGTGACCGTGGGGAATCCGCAGTACGGAGCCGCGGTCACGGTGGCGTCCGTGACCGCCGATCTGAACATCCTCGTCTCGAACATCTCCTTCGCGAGCCCGTTCACCGAGACGATCACCATCCGGTTCGAGAGTCAGGGGACGGGCATCGCGGCTCCAGCCGGCGGGCTTCCGATCGCGCTGTCGAGCGACGACCCGACCTGCGTGGCCGTGCCCCCGTCCGTCACGATCCCGGCGGGTCAGGTCACCCGAACGGCGACGCTGAGCTACGGCGGTTCCGCGACGCTCCAGTGCCAAACGTACGTCCGCGCGACGTCGACGAACATCACTCCGGACTCGGTCCTGGTGACCGTGAGCCCCGCTCCCACCATCACCGTCGGGGACAGGACCGTGGGCTCGGGGCTGCAGCAGGTCGTGACCGGATCCCTCGGCGTCACGAACCACGGCGGCACGACGCTGACCCTGACGAGCTCAGACCCCTCCACGGTCCTGGTTTCACCCAATGACACCACGCCCGGGACGGCATCCATCCAGATCGACGTCCCGGACGGCTCGAGCGGCTACAACTTCTATGCACAGGCGCCCGAGGGTCAGACCGGCTCCGCGACCCTGACGGCCACCGCCACCGGCTTCAATCAGGGCGCCGGCACGACCACGGTGGTCCAGGCCGGCCTGGTGATCTCCGGGCTGAGCACGAACACGACGTCGCTGTCCCCCGACGACGACTTCTACGCGAGCATCGGTTTCGTCAACGGCAGCTCCGTATCGGTCCAGAACGTTCGCGCGGGCGGCGCTCCGGTCACGGTGACGTTCACGAGCTCGAACGTGGGGTCGGGCGTGCTCACCGACGGCTCGATCACCAGCGACACGGTCACCGCGACGATCCCCGTCGGGCTCTACTACACGCCGACTCTGGTCGCGAACGGCGGCGTGGCCTTCGTCGCGACCGCCGCGGGCACGACCACGGTGACCGCATCCGCCCCCGGGGTCGTGACCCAGCCCAACGGCTCGCTGGACGTGAACGTCACGACCCCGAGCCTCACCACCTCGGCACGCACGGTGGGCTCCGGCCTCCAGGTCGCGACCAGCGGCAACCTCGGAGCGAGCGCGCATGGCGGGGTCACCGTGAGGGTCGAAAGCGCCGACCCGGCGACCGCGCTCGTGTCGCCCAACGACACGACGCCGGGCACGGCCTTCATCGACGTGGACGTACCCGACGGGACAGCGTCCTTCAACTACTACGTGCAGGGCGTGGAGGCCACGACCGGCACCCCGGCGGTGACGGTGACGGCTCCCGGGTTCAATTCCGGCCAGGCGACCATGACGGTGCTTCAGCCCGGGATCATCCTGTCCGGCGTCAACACGTCGGTGACCTCCCTCTCGCCCGACGACGACTTCTACGCAAGCATCGGCTATCCCTCGGGCAGCACTGTCAGCGCCCAGAACATACGCGCGGGCGGCTCGCCCCTCACGGTCACGCTCAGCACGAGCGACGGCGGGGTCGTACGCATCACGGATGGAGTGAACTCCGGCGACACGCTCACAGCTACGATTCCCGTCGGCCTCTACTACTCGCCGACCACGGTGGTCGGCGGGGGCGTCGCAGCCGAGCCGGTTGCAGCCGGAACGGCCACGATCACGGCCACCGCCCCCGGCTTCATCACGCAGCCGGCCGGATCGCAGGACGTCGCCGTGACGGCCCCGTCCATCAGCCTGACGACGCGTACCGTCGGCGCGGGGCTGCAAACACCCGCGAGCGGCAACCTGGGTGCTTCCGCGCACGGAGGCGTGACCCTCCGGCTCGAGAGCTCGAGCTCGCAGGATCTCCTCCTGTCGCCCGACCAGAACACGCCCGGCTCGGCCTTCATCGACCTGGACATTCCCGACGGCCAAAGCTCGTTCAGCTACTACGTGCAGGGCGTCGAGGGTGCGGTGAACGCGGTCACCGTCACCGGCACGGCGCCTGGATTCAATACCGCCCAGGCCGACATGAGCGTAGTCCAGCCGGGAGTCATCCTCAGCGGCGTCGCGACCTCGCTGACCACCCTCTCGCCGGACGATCCGTTCTACGCCTCGGTGGGCATCCCGTCCGGGAACGGCGTCAGCGTCCAGAACGTCCGTGCCGGTGGCTCACCGCTCACGGCCACGTTCGTCACCGACGACCAGACCGTCGGCATCCTCACCGACGGGGTCGTCTCGAACGACACCGTGACGGCCGAGATTCCGGTCGGCTTCTACTACTCGCCGACTTCGGTCGCCAACGGCGGCGTCGCGCACAACCCGATCTCCTCGGGCACGGCGAACCTGACGGTGAGCATTCCCGGCTTCGTGACGCAGCCCGCAGGCGCCGCTGTCGTCACGGTGACGACGCCGATGATCACCCTGAACCCGCGTACGGTAGGCGCGGGACTGCAGGTCTCCGCGTCCGGCAACCTCGGGGCGTCTCAGCACGGCGGCGTCACGCTTACGCTCACCAGCTCCGATCCGTCGACGTTCCTGCTGTCACCCGACGCGTCGACGCCGGGTACCGCCTCGATCGACATCGACATCGGCGACGGCTTGAGCTCCTTCAGCTACTTCGTCCAGGGCGTCGAGGACATCACGGGAGACGCGACCATCACGGCAACGGCCGACGGCTTCCTGAACGGAACGACGACCACGACGGTCGTGCAGCCGCGCATCACGCTCATCAGCCTCCCGAGCTCCATCTCGGCCGGGGCGGTCAACAACGACTTCTACGCGATCGTGGGTCCCCCGAGTGGAAACAGCGTCTCCGCGCAGAACGTCCGCGCGGGCGGCTCGGCGATCACCGTGACGGCGACCAGCAGCAACGTCGCGGCCGCAGAGGTCGCGACACAGAGCGCGAGCGGCGCTTCGGTGACCGCGCAGATCCTGCCCGGGGTCTATTACACGCCGACGAGCTTCGCCGCCGGTGGCTTTACGCTGGATCCGATCGCCGAGGGCAGCGTCACCGTCCAGGTGACCGCGCCCGGATTCGTCACCCAGCCCGACGGCACGTGGCCGGTCGTGGTCACGCCCTAGGAAACCGCGGGCACAGCGTCATACGGCGAGCCTACGGCGTGATGAACAGGTGCGTCCAGTGCGTACCCACGCGCCCGACCCCGTGCTCGGTGAGCGCGCAGTTCTCGATGTTGCCGCGGTGGCCGGGGCTGTTCAGCCATGCTTCGAGGACGGCGGTTCCGGTGGGATAGCCATAGGCGATGTTCTCCGCGCCGCGCGAGAACCCGATATCGGCGTTGCGGAGGCGGTCGAAGGGAGAGTCACCGTCGGGGTTCTCGTGACTGAAGAACCCCCGGTCGATCATGTCCTGGGAATGCGCCGTCGCCACCTCGGCGACGTCCCGGTTCCAGGTCAGCGGGACGCACCCCACGCTCTCCCGGTGCGCGTTCATCTGCTCGACGAAGCTCACCACCTCGGAATCGAGCTCGGAATCGAGCTCCGCGAGCGGCCCGAACACGGAATCACCACACGCGCCGAAAAGCAGCGCGATGGCGGCGACAGCCGGGGCTCTGCGGATGGTCGGGCTCACGCAGCTGGTCCTCGTTCGGGGAATCGGTCCCCGCCTCGGCGTGGAAGATGCATGCCAGCCCGAGTGGGTGCGGCGGGCACGGTGTCTCCCGCACACGAACCGGACCCTGCGGGCGAGGGTGAGTCCCTCCTGCCGGATGCCGGACAACTTTGCCGCCAGGTCACGGGTATCACCGCTCCATGTCACGCAACAAGAAGATCCTGATCGCCGCGGGCGGTGCCGTCGCCGCCGTCCTGCTGGCCCTGCTCGTTCTGCCGTTCTTGTTCGTCGATCGCGTCGAGGAGCGCGTCCGCGCCGCGATCGAGCAAGAGACCCGTGTCCGGGTCGCGTGGGACGACGTGGGCCTCACGTTCTTCCGGGACTTCCCCCATCCCACCTTCAGCCTCAGCGGCCTCAGCGTCGTGGGCACCGGGCGCTTCGATGGGGACACGTTGGCCACGGTGGAGAGCTTCGGGCTGGCTCTGAACGGCACGAGCCTCTTCGGAGCCGCGCGTGGCAGCCGCCCGCTCGTCGTTCGGTCCGTCAGCATCGAGCAGCCCTCTCTGCACCTTCGCGTGGACGAGGACGGCACCGCGAGCTGGGACGTCCTCCCCGACTCCGAAGCAACCGACAGTGACGCTGGCGGACGTAGCCTCGGAGTCTCCCTCCGCAGCTTCGAGCTGACGAACGGGAGCGTCGTTCTGGACAACGCCCAGTCGGGCCTCTTCGTCTCCCTGGAGGGCCTCACGCATTCTCTGCGCGGCGACTTCTCCCGTGACGCCCTCGTCGCGAGCACGGACACGCACGCCGACGCGGTCACGGTCCGCTTCGCGGGAGCGTCCTATCTCGGAGGGGTGTCGCTCGACTTCGATGCCGACTTCGACGTCGACATGACCGAACAGCGAGCGAGGCTCATCGACAACGAGCTCCGACTCAACGACCTGGGGATCGGCCTCGAGGGGGAGTTGGCCCGTGAGGGCGAGGATCTCGCCATGGATCTGCGGTTCGGGGCGCCGAGCACCGAGTTCGGGCAGATTCTCTCGCTGGTCCCGGTCGTCTACGCCCAGGACTTCGCATCGCTCGAGACGTCGGGCACGTTCACGCTCGGTGGAAGCGCTCGAGGGTCTTACGGCCGCAGCGCGTTTCCGTCCTTCGCACTCGACCTGCAGATCTCGGACGGAAGCTTCCGCTACCCCGACCTGCAGCTCCCGGCGCGCGCTATCGCCGCCGACCTGTCGATCACCAATCCCGGCGGAGACATCGACAGCACGGTGGTCGACCTGTCGCGGTTCCATATGGAGATCGACGATCAGCCGCTGGATGCCTCCCTCACCCTGCGCACCCCGGTCTCCGACCCCGACGTCGACGTGCGCCTGGAGGGGACCCTGGACCTGGAGGACGTGGCGAGGACCGTGAAGCTGGAGAACGCCGACGGCCTGGGCGGGGTGCTCGTGGCCGACGCGACGATGCGCGCCCGCAAATCGGACGTGGACAGCGCACGCTACGACCGGATCGATGCGCAGGGGACGATCTCCGCCCGGAACGTCACGCTGCGCCAGGCGGCGCTCCGGCAGCCGGTCGACATCCAGGAGATGACGCTCGAGCTCACACCCCGCACCGCGGAGCTACAGGCGTTCGATGCCCGGCTGGGTAGCAGCGACCTGCAGGCTACCGGACGCCT
>JASFUR010000126.1:0-8438 GCA_050050215.1 Gemmatimonadota bacterium | reverse complement strand
GCGGGCATGCGCACGCGCGATGATCTGTAGATGGCCGGCGATGATGTCCTCCGCGCTGACGATCTCCGATTCGAGGGCCAGCGTGCCCGCCATGCCGATGTCGTTGATCCCCTCCATGACCACGAGGTGCGTCGCGCCGGCCACGCTGAAGACGTCGTCTTCCAGTCGGGAGAGCGCGTCGATGCCGAAGCCCGGGAGATCGTTCAGGACCCGGTTCCCGGAGATGCCGGAGTTGACCACGGCGAGCGTGCCCGAGTCGCGCGCCGCGAGCCGCTGCGCGAGATGGTCCGGCCAGCGGTTGTTGGTGTCGGGCGTGGAGAGCGTGCCGTCGGTGATCGAGTTGCCGAGCGTCACCACCACGCCCGTCGGCTCGGTCGGCCAGACGTCGACCCGGGTCAGGAAGAACCACGAGCGCGTGGTCTCTGCCTCCGAGATCGAGGCGTCCGCCACGTGGTTGCCGGCGGAGTAGTAGTTCGTCTGGGATGCCGTGCCATGGGAGGTCGGTGAACCGGTCGCCGAGGGGAAGTAGACGCTGATCGCGAGATCCGAGAGCGGCTCCACCTGGATCCCCACCGGATCGCTCAGCGCAACGGCACCCATGGGGATGGTGATGCCCGGCCGGCCCCCGAACGTGAGCGCGCGGTCGGTGGCCGGATCGATGCCCGACTCTTCCGTCCTCGCCGCGACGTGCACCGCCCCGACCTCGAGCGGCACCGACCCGTCCCGGTTGGACAGTCGGATCCGCACGCTGTCGCCGCCCACCGAGACGTGCACGACCTGCCGCAGCGTGCGGTCCGCGAAGTCCATCTCCTGAGGCTCGGGCCCTCCGCCGAAGCGGCCCGGAGTGCTCGGCGCCGCGCCCCAGGTGGCCACCCAGGTGGTGGGTCTGGAGGCCTCGGGTGCCTGCGGGGTGCACGCGACCGAGAGGACCGTGAGGAGGATGCCGATGGGGACAAACCAAGCCTTCGTCCGTGGCGTGTCGGGCATGCTCATGGGAGACCTCGGGATCGGGGATGGAGGGGACCAGTCTGGGACGGCGTCGCCGGATGCGCGAGGGGGCGGGCCTGCCGCTACCCGAGCAGCTCGAACCCCGCGACCTCGAAGTGGTGGTCGAACGCGAACGCCGAGCTCAGGCTCTCCCGGCGCATCACCTCGAAGCTCACCGCATCGACGAGGGAGAAGCGCTGGTCCTCGAAGCGGGTCAGCCAGCCGCTGTGGGCGTCGCCTACCAGGTCCGGCCCCACCTCGAGCCACTCCTGGAGGGGATCCGCCAGCAGGTGACGAAGCGCCGCCCGGGCGACCGACGGGTCGCGAAGATACAGCAGGTGCGAGTAGAACTCCGACAGCACCAGGGTCGTACCGACGAACGTGCCGCCCCTCGACCGATGGCCACCGACGATCTCGACAGCGCGCGCGTGGTGCTGGTCTCGGGCGTGGCTGAGCGCGAGCAGCGCGCTCGTGTCGATGAAGACCCGCACGCTATCTGTCGTCGTCGGCGTCGTGCTCGCCACCGTAGAGGTAGTCGTCGTGCCGCTCCGAGAGGTCGGACGGGGCCTCGGTGGTGTCCGCCAAGCCGACGAGGAAATCGACCGAGGAGCCCGGGGCACGCTCCGGAAGCATCTCTTCCGCCAAGCGCCGGAGGCCGCGCCGGAACAGCTCGGTCCTCGGCAGGCCGGTCTCCTCGGCGAGCCGCTCGAGCAGCTCCCGGTCGCCCGCGCTCATGTACACGACCGCTTGTTCGCGCACCCGCATGGATTTTCTGGACATGAAGCCTCGGCGTGGGTGTGATGGCACATGTACACTAGCATATGTATGCTAGTGTCGCGATACCAGCCCGAGCGCAGCGAGATGCCGCGACACCGTGTCGGCGGCTTCGCCGGGATCGCCGTCCGTGGACACCGTCAGGTAGCTCCACCGCGGATCCGGGGTCCCGTCGACCTCCCACGCCGCGGCCGCTGCCTCGTAGACGGCCCAATCCGCGTCCGACGGCCCACCTCTCCGCGTGCCCATGCGGCGCCGGACGGTGTCCGGATCGGCGGTGCACAGCACGAAGAGGGTGCGAACGCCCCACTCGAGGCCCGCCCGGAGAAAGGCCCGACGCCGATGCGCCTCGCGGAAGGACGCCTCCACCAGCACGCGACGTCCCTCGAAGAGCAGCTCTCCGGCCCGCTCCAGGCACGCGTCGTACGTGCGGTCGTTCCATTCTGGCGTATAGATCCCTTCTCCGAAGGCCGCGGCGGCCGGGGTCTCGGGGTCGATGCCGGCCAGCGTCTTCCGCATCCGATCGGACGAGATCGACTCGAATCCGGCGCTCCGCACGAGCTGCCCCGCGAGGGTCGTCTTGCCGGTGCCGGGGAGTCCGCCGACGAGCAGGAGGCAGGGCCGCCGGCTCGGGCTCTCGAGCTCGGAGAGCGCCAGCAACCAGTGCGCGCGGGCGCGCCGCACGGCCGCGCGTCGCTCGTCCTCCGGGACCTCCTCCTCCTCCGCAGCCATCCCCTCGACCTTGGCCCGGACGGCGGCACGATACGCCACGTAGAACGGGAGCAGCTCACGGCCACGCGGGTCGTCCGCCGCGCGGAAGTACGCGTCCGCGAACGCGTCGGCGAGATCCCTCCGGCCGTGGAAGCGGAGGTCCATGACGAGGAAGGCCATGTCGGCCACCGGATCGGCGTAGCGAAAGCGATCGTTGAACTCGATGCAGTCGATGACGACGAGGTCTCGCGGTGGGGACCGATCCGGAAACAGGTAGACGTGCTCGAGGTGGAGGTCCCCGTGCGTGTCCCGGGGCACGTGGGCGCGGACGCGCGACTCCATGAGCGGGCGGAGCGCCGTCAGCCGCTCCTCCAATAGCGCCCCGAGCCGCTCGAAGACCGACGCGCTCAGACACTCGCCTACGTGCCTCCTGGACTGCTCGAGATTCTCGCGGGCGTTCGCGCCCACGACCTCCCAGCCGCCGAATCGGTCGATGGAGCCGCCGGACGCCGCGTCGGCGTGGAACGCCGCGACCCTGCGAGCCAGCTCCTCGAGGAGCTCCGCGGTAAGCTCGCCTCGGCGCAGGTAGTCGCCCAGCGTGGCACGCTCCGGCAGCCGCTCCATCTTCACGGCGTACTCCACCGGGGTGCCCTTCCCCTCCACGGCGAGCCCCCCGTCGCAGCGCGTGATCGGGACGACGCCCTCGTACACGCCCGGAGCCAGGCGTCGGTTCAGGCGCACCTCCTCTTCGCAGAAGTGCCGCCGCTTCTCGAGCGTCGTGAAGTCGAGGAAGCCCAGATCCACGGGCTTCTTGACCTTGTACGCGTGTGCGCCCGCGAGAGCGACGACCGAAATGTGCGTCTGGCGAATCTCGACGTCCTCGGGCGACCCCGGATACGCCTCGGTCCGACCGAGCGCCTCGATGAGTTGGGCGATGTCCACGAGTACGAACGTAACTACCCCGCTGCGTCCACCCCGGCGGCCGTCACGGACTCGACTCCCAGGGACGCCAGGCTCGCCCGCGTCTCCTCCGCCGAGCCGTCCATGTCGATCGCGCGGCAGGCGTCCTCGACGACGACCACGCCGAAGCCCTCGCGTACCGCGTCCTCCGCCGTGTAGCGAACACAGAAGTCGTAGGCCAGTCCGGCGACGAAAACCCGTTCGAGGCCGCGTTCCCGCAGGTAGCCCGCGAGACCGGTCGGTGTCTGCCGATCGTTCTCGTAGAACGAGGAGTAGGAGTCGATCCGGGGATGAAATCCCTTGCGAATGATCAGCGTGGCGTGCGGAATGCGGAGGTCTCGATGGAACGCCGCGCCCTCGGTCTCCTGGACGCAGTGGTCGGGCCACAGGATCTGGGGTCCGTACGGCACCTCGATCGTTTCCATGGGCTCGTGTCCCGGATGGCTCGACGCGAAGGACTCGTGTCCCGGAGGGTGCCAATCCTGGGTCAGCACGACGTGCTCGAAGCGCTCGGCCAAGCCGTTGATCACCGGCACGACCTCGTCGCCACGGGGCACGGCCAACGCGCCGCCCGGGCAGAAGTCGTTCTGCACGTCCACGACCAGCAGCACGTCCCGGCCGCCGACCGATGCCGTCTCAGCCATCGTCCACCTCCTCTGCGAGCGCCAGCCGCCGGTCGACCTCCTCGGCCAGGCGCTCGAGCTCCGGCGAGATCTGCACGGGGTAGCCCGCGCTCCCGTCGAGTCGGCGCAGCCGCTCGGGCAGCGCGCCGAGCTGCCGGGCGCACCGCTCCCGCGCCTCGGCGAGTGAGGGCGCGGGCTCGAGGACCCGCCCGTTCCGCATGACCTGCACGAGCAAGGGCTCGCCGGGATGCTCGTCCGTCTCCACCGAGAGCACGTCGCGTTCCATGCGTCCGTCCGGTCCCGATTGCCGCCAGACCTGCTTGCGGCCGGGCCACGTCGCCTTGTCCTCCGAGCGCTTGCGGCGAGGGATCCCACGGTACTCCTGAAGCTTGTAGGCACAGTCGAGTGACGGGGCGTCGGAGGACGTCACCAGGCTCGTGCCGATCCCGAATCCATCGATCGGCGCGCCGGCCATCGACATCTCGAGCAGCCGGTCTTCGTCGAGGCCACCGCTCGCGAAGATGCTCACGTCGTCGAGGCCGCCCTCGTCGAGGATGCGTCTGACGGAGCGAGACAGCGCGATCATGTCGCCGCTGTCGAGTCGGACGGCCGCGATGCGGATGTCGTCGGCGGCCAGGCGCGGCGCGAGCGCGACGACCTTTCGCGCCCCTTCCTCGGTGTCGTACGTATCGATGAGCAGGGTCAGTTGCTCCGGCCGGGAGCGCGCGAAGTGCTCGAAGGCGACGGTCTCGTGGTCGTGTGCCTCGACGAAGGAGTGCGCCATCGTGCCGAAGCTCGGGATCCCGTACAGCTCCTCCGCGAGCACGGTGGCCGTTCCCGCGAAGCCGGCGATGTAGCTGGCTCGCGCGGCCATCAGGCCGGCTTCCGCGCCGTGCGCCCGCCGGAGCCCGAAATCGACGAGGGTCTTGTCGGAGACGGCGAGCACCATGCGCGCCGCCTTCGAGGCGATCAGAGATTGGAAGTGCAGGAAGTTCAGCATGCGCGTCTCGACGAGCTGCGCCTCGGGGAGGGGCGCCGTCACTCGCAGGATCGGCTCCTCCGGAAAGAAGACCGTGCCCTCGGGCATCGCATGGACGTCACCGGTGAAGCGGAGGGAGGCGAGGTAGTCGAGCATGTTGTCGCGGAAGCGACCGGTGGAGGCGAGCCATTCGACCTCCTCGGCGGTGAAGCGGAGGCGCTCCAGGAAGCGGAGCGCGGGCTCGAGCCCCGCCGCGACGAGGAAGGCACGCCTCTCGGGGAGCGTGCGAACGAACAGGTCGAACACCGCGGTCTCGGTCTCTCCATGGTCCAGGTAGCCCTGGATCATGTTCAGTTGGTAGAGATCCGTGAGCAGCGCGCTGGTTTCGGACTCCATGTCCCTCCTTCCGTGGACTGCCGCATCGTCGCAGTCCCATGGATCATCGAGTGGGCCGCGTCGAGCCGTAACGACCTCTCATTGCATCCGCGCCCCCTCACCCCGCCAGCGCCTTGCGCGCCTCCGCCAACACCCGGTCGTACTGTGCCTCCAACGCCGCGTGCACGCCCCGGCATCCGTCCACCACCGCCTCGGTCCAGTCCAGGTACTCCCGCCGCCGCTCCAGGTCCCAACCGGCGGGCGGGTTCATGGCGACGTCGAACACGTTGCAGATCTTGTCACCGAGCTTGACGAGCTTCGCCCGGTCGGAGAGCGACGGAGCGTGGTCGATCTGGAGCAGCTTACGCTCCTCCTTGGGCAGGCTCTTGTCGTCGGACACCTCGAGCACCACCCGTGCGATCCCGGGGCCGAACACACGCTCCAACTCCTCGGCGGTCGTCTCGGTATCCTCGATGGTGTCGTGGAGCAGCGCGGCCTGGAGCGTGATGGGGTCGCTCACTCCGTGTCGCGCCAGGACTTCGGCCACCGCGAGAGGGTGGTTGATGTAGGGCGAGGCGTCGGCGTCTTTGCGCGTCTGGAGCCGGTGCTTGTCCGCCGCGAAGAGTGCGGCATGGAGCACCTCGCGCGTCGGAGACTCGGTCTGGGTCAAACGGCCCTCGCGGTTGGGGGCGTGAACGGCGGCCTTCAAGGATATCAGAGAGATCTGACCCTATCGGCAGCCGGCGTGCAACCATCCAACCGCTGCAGCCGGCTCAGCCCCCTCACGACCTCAACGGTGCCATGGCCGCCACCGACCCGCTCGACAGCGTCTTCTCGAGTCGCGCCCACAAGTGGGCCCAGACCGCTTCGAGGTCGTCCACGCTCGTCTCATCGACGCCTCCGGACGTAGCCGGATCCTCCCGACGAAGCCGTGACTGCCGCCCTGCCTCCTCGAACGCGGCCACCGCGACGTCCAGCTCCCTCCCCTCCAGCCCGACACCCTCCCGCAGCAGCTCCTCGTAGAACGCCATCCCTTCCTCGCTGGACAGCGCGAGCGCCCGCGCCGCCTCGCTCGATGGCCGCTCCGGAGCCGGAACGCCGGCCCTCAGGTACGGCAGCGCCCAGTTGTTCTGCGCCAGCACACCGTCGGGGTTCTCGACCCCCAGCCATACGTGGACCATCGACAGGCGGAAGCCATTGTCTTCGCCGTCCATCGACATGGGACCGGACAGCAGGAGCGACTCCTCGTCGACGCCTCCCGTGTGGTCGTGCCAGGCATGGGCGGGGAACGGGCCGGCGGGCGGGACCTCGCCGGGGCCCAGGACGCGCGTGTATGCGAACGAGACCAGGCGTCTGTCCCCGTCCACGAACGTGTAGCCGAGGACCGGCGGGCGCGCGGGGTCGAGCTCACCGGCGATGACGAGTCCGGGATTGACCCAATGCTCGCCCATGCCGGGAAAGTCGGGCCCGAGCTTCCGGTACCCTTCGGCCACGGCCACGCTCAGGTTCTCGAAACGGTGGCCAGCCGCACCCAGTTCCTCCAGGAAGGACGGCAGGCCGCCGGCCGCCTGGGCCGTGAGCGTCCATGGGACGACGAGCATCACGAGCGCCGCAGAGGCGCAGCGTATCGGGGTCACGGCCTTCGCCTCACGACCACGCTGTCCGCGCCGATGGCGGCGAGCACGGGCTGGAGAAGGGCATCGTCGATGCCGAACGGATACCGGGCATACCGGGTGAACTCCCTCACGCTCTCCTCGCTCGGCGCCTGCAGCGTGAGGTCCTCCGGCGGGGAGTGATCCGGCCGCAGCGCGACCAGAGCACCGAACGGGTAGAGCACGACGGTTCCCGTGTGCAGCAGGTAGACCCCTCGCCCGTCGCTCCCGAGGAGCTCGCCGCTGGGAGGATTGGCGTTTCGTTCCCGGATCCACTCGACCTCCACACGGATGCCCCGTGGGCTGGTCGCCGTCGGGCTCAGAGCGGGGTTCGGCCCGACGCGGCACGCGCCGGACAGGAGCACGGCGCCGAGGACCACGGCACGGAGCGCACCACGTCTCGCCGCGCTCATTGGACCGGGATCCGTGACGCGTAGAAGTCGGCCTCGAAGGTGTCCTTCTTCGACAGCCAGAGCTCCATGAGCGTCTCCACCGTGTCGTCACCGGGCTCGAACGTCACGGCATGCTCTGCGTTGCGTATCCAGTCGGAGCGGATCCACTCCGAGTAGTAGCCCTGGCTCGCCAGCATGTAGGAGCGGGTGAGCCCGGCTTCGGGAGCCGGAGGCGTGAACTCGAGCATGGCGGAGGTGCCGGGATACGTCGCGAGATACCGGTCGTCCGGCTCGGCGATCAGCTCCAGCGTCTCTGCGGGCACGGGCTCGCCCTCCTCCAGGAACCGGGCCGGCGGGAGGCGGACGGTCCGCTCCAGCTCTTCCCGCTCACCCAACGCCACGCGATCGATGCGCCACGCGTCCGCGAAGAACGACAACCGCACCCGCACCGGGCCGCTGTCCGGCACCGGGACCCGGACTCCGACCTCCTCCCAGGCGATGGGTCCGGTGTCGGGCACGCGCCCGACGTCCACCCACCGGTCCCCTCTCGGGACCTGCACGCGGAGTCCCATCGCGTCCTGGAACCAGCGGCCGAGCTGCACGACCGATCCGATGCGGTCCATGTCCTGGCCGAGCCAGTCCACGGCCCCCGCTCCGGCCCGTCCGAGCATCATGTCGTAGAACAGAACGGTGGTCAGCAGGCTGTTCCTGAGGCGCAGCACGACGACAGCTTCGTCACCCTCGGGCCGGTCGAACGTGAGCTCGACGTAGTCCCGGTCGTCGACGCCCGAGGCCTGGTGGATCCGCTCCTCCGACGAGGCGAACGCGAGCCCGTCCCCGTCGAGCGCGAGAGACCCGACGACATCGGTTCCGTCGCGGTCGACGGCGCTGCGGGGCGCGACCTCGTGGGACACCCCGATCGGCGTGTCGTGATCGTCGGGTACGGCGCGCGCATCGGCGGCGTGGTCGACCGCGACCAGCTCCA
>JASFUR010000125.1:0-8455 GCA_050050215.1 Gemmatimonadota bacterium | reverse complement strand
CGGCCCATCGGATTCCGCTTGAATGCGCCCTCGAACATCTTCGGGTTGTTGCGCTTGATGTTGCCCCAGAATCCGTCCTCGACGTAGATCGTGCCGGGGGACACCACGTTGGCCCGGATGCCGTCCTTGGCGAACTGGACCGCGAGGCCTTTTCCATAGTGGTTCAGGGCCGCCTTGAGCGTGCCATAGGGCTGGGCTCCCAGCGCGCGCCGGGCCGACACGCTCGACACGATCACGATGGAGCCGTGGTCGGACTGCTTGAGTGAGGGGAGCGCCGCGTCCACGAGATGCACCGTATGCATGAGGTCGATATCGACGGCGCGCCTCCACTGCTCCTCTCCCTCGCCGGAGCCGAGCGCGCTCACGTTGGCGACGACCGCGTCGATCCCGCCCAGGGCCTCGGCCGAATCCTCGACCCAGCTCTTCAGGGCGTCCGCATCGGCCACGTCCACCGAGCGGCCGAACGCCTTCACGCCCATGCCCTCGAGCTTGGAGACTGCCTCCTGGACCCCCTCCTCGTTCCTCGCGCACACGGCGACGTCACAGCCCTCTTGAGCGAAGGCCTCGGCGGTCGACCAGCCGATGCCGCCGGTGCCACCGGTGATGAGGGCGCTCTTTCCTTTCAGGTGCAGATCCATGGGATGCCTTTCGGTCGTGTGTTGCGAGTGCGTGTCCGTGTCCTGCGCGTCGTCGCGCGTTCGTCGACGTAACGTAGTGGGCTTGTTTCGTGCGGTGGGCGCAAGGAGTCCCGGCGTTGCGCTAGTTTATCCGCTTGGTCGCGCACCCACGCCGGATGGAGCCTCCATGCACGCCAGATTCTCGCGGATCCTGCTTCTCTTTCTGGTCTTCACGTTCCGGGGCGTCGCCCCCGCCGCCGCACAGGAGCGCGATGCGCCCCTCAACCTCGAGTGGTGGCACCCGGTCGCCGCCGGAGCCGGGGTCGCGGCCCTCACGCTGATCGACGATCCGGTGCGCTCGTTCCTCCAGGACCACCGCAGCGACGGGCTCGACGACATCGCGGACATCACGAAGCGCTTCAAGGACCAGGAGGTCTTCGTGATCGCGGGAGGCGGCGCGATTCTGCTCGGCGCGATCACCGACGAGCCGAAGGTCGCCGTGACCGGCGCGCACATCCTCACCGCGTACGGCCTGTCGTCGCTCATGATGATCGGGACGAAGTGGGCGTTCGGGCGGGCGAGGCCGTCGGCGACGCCCCCGGACGCGCACGACTTCGATTGGTTCAACGGCGACGACGACTCGTCCTTCCCGTCCGGAAGCGCGGCCGTGGTGTTCAGCCTCGCCACGACCGTATCCGACGCGGTCGACCGGCTCCCGGTCTCGATCGTCCTCTACACGGGTGCGACGCTCAACGCGTGGGCCCGCCTCAACAGCAACCGCCACTGGCTGAGCGACGTCACGCTCGGCGCGATCTACGGGATCACGGCGGCCAAGCTGGTCAACGGCGAATGGACGGTCTTCGGGCTGCGGCCGCCCACGATCTGGACGGACGGGCGCTCGGCGGGGATGCAGTACAGCTTCGCGCTCTGAGCCCGCCAGCCCGATCGCAGGCGGGCCGCGGTGGGCCTGGCCCGTCGGTCGACGCGGCCGGGCTAATCGTCGCCGAGCGCCTCGATCGAGCTCGCCCGACCCTCGTGCAGTAGCTCGTTGCGGAGTTGCTTGAAGTGCCCGATGGCCTCCCAGCGGTCGCGGTCTTCGTCCGACGCGGGGGGCCGGGCGCTGACTCCGTAGAGTCGCGTGGGTCTGTCCGGCAGGCTCCCCGCGACGCCCACGGTCAGGGAGTCGAGCACACCGTCTTCGATGCTCGCCCGTCCGCCGAAGCCGGGAGGAGCCGAGTCGAACGCCCCTTCCGGCACGACGGGCATGTCCTGCCCTCGGAAGACCAATCTGACCAGCGACGGGCGGTCCGCGGGCCACGGGCCTCCCGGCCTCGTCCAGTTGGTGACGACCTCGAGCCGGTCTTCGAACACGAGGACGAGGGTCACGAGGTAGGGCAGCCCCACCAGCACCTGCTCCAGCATGAGAACTCGCGGGGGCGCCGGCGACGTTCCGGCCTCTCGGAGGATCCGGTCGATCACGTGCGCGTTGGGATCTCGGTTGCGCGCGTCGAGGGCTTCAGCGACGCGGTTGGCCAGATCCGACGACGCGAAGGGAGTGGGAGGGTCGATGTCTCTGTACCTCTGGGTGAGCTTCGGCACCTTGAGCCAGAGCCAACAGGGGCGGGTGTACCGCACCCAATAGCCGATCGCGTGAATGACGGACCTGGTCAGACACGAGATGCCGTCGAGCCAGCCACACCCCGCGGAGCTCCACGTGCTGGTTACGCCGTCGCACGATGAGCTGATGCGTTTTCCGTCGTCCTGGCAGCGGGGTGGGAGGTTCATTTCGAATCTGATCTGATTCTCGATGCACCGCGCACGGTCCTCCTCCGTGCCCAACAGGTTGCCTTCGCAGCGGATCAGCGCGTGTCCGAGCTCGTGCGCCAGGGTCACCGCGGGTCCCGCAGAGTACCAATGGCAGCAGCTCGGCAGTCGCTGGTAGGGGCAGAGGTAGACCGTGCGCTCGTCGTAGTCGTAGTAGCTGCCGCACGGGTCCTTGGCGTCCTGCACCTTCACCGTCTCGATCTTGATGTGCTGTCCGCACGACTCGGCGTCGACCAGGCTCGATATGAGCGTGCAGCCGATGGGGTGACCGCAGCAGCAGCCGTGGCGTACGCCCAGCTGGACGACGCCGTTCACGAGCTCGATCTCCACACATGGGCAGATCAGCCCCAGGTACTTGAGGATCGTCGACTGGACGCCCGGAGCTCCGACGACCTCCAGCGGCATGGTACGTCAGCCCTTGGCGCTCGCGTCGTCAACGGACTCGAAGGAGCCCGTGGACTTCTTCTCCCTCACGGCGATGTGCACATCCACATCCGAGGCGGCGATCGTATACTCCTGCCAGCTGTCACCGTCGTCGGGGCACTTCTTCTTCTTGTCCTCGGGCTCCGGGACGTAGACGCGCGCCACCGGGTCCTTGCCTGCCCGGAACGTCTGGACCCGGATCGGGACCGTGTTCCATTCCTCCCACCCGCTCGGAATGCTCACGGACGGGACCCAGAGTCTCGCTTGGAGGCACCCTTTGTGGACGCGTCCGATGATCATGAGCTCGTGCGTCCGATCTTCTTCGATCGCCGCCGCGTCGACGCAGCGTGATCCCTCGCCGCACTCCCAGTAGCCTCCGTCACAATACTCGCAGATACCGCCCATGATGGGCCTCCAGCGTGGGGGGACTCCTTTCAGGCCGGCTCACCGTCCGGCCACGGCTATGACTTCGCGGGCCCTGCGTAGCATGGGCTCCGTCAAGGGGTCGCCTTCGCTGGAGCGACCGACGTATCGCTCGTACGCTGCCACCGCGCTGCTCGTGTCGCCGAGTGCCAAGTAGGCGTCTCCCCTCAACAGGAAAGACGAACTCAGGATTCCCCAGCGGGTCTCGAGCTGATCGACCCGAAACGGAATGCTGTCGAGACGACTGAGCAGTCGAAGGGCAGTATCCGCGCGGCCTATACGAAGCGCAAGGGCACCTTCCACGAGGCTCTCGCTCGTTTCCGTGACCCGAGGAGTGTCGGCGGCGAGCGCGGAGTCGAGCAGCTCGCTGGCTGCGTCCTCGCCACCTGCGACGGCGACGAGCGACCGCCAGAGTGGATCGTCGAGGTCCGGCACGTCGCCCCACGCCCGTAGCGCGTCGTCGTCGAACGCGAAGGCGATCGCCAGCGAAGGCGACACGCGGTTGCGGAGAAGGCTCCGGTCCCTGTCGGTGTAGGAAGGCGCCGACCAGACGCGCGCGATCTGCTCGAGCTCGGCGCGAAGCGGCGGCCCACCGACCATGGCGCTCCCCAGGAGCGTGGCCCGGCGGAAGGGAGCCAAAGCGCGGCCCCACGGAACGATGCGTCCCGTCAGCGTATCGGGCTCGAATCGCTGCGTGATGGGGTCCGGCAGCAGGGAGACCGCCCTGGACACCTGCCCGGTCGCCAGGAAGGGATTCACGGCTTCGGCCGGCAGAGGCATCGCGGCGAAGGCGGTCTCCCGCAGGCGGATACCCTCTTCGGCCACCGACACCGCGTCTCGGGTGCGTCCGGTCGCCAAGTAGAGGTTGGAGACCTGGAAGAGGTCGATCGGAAGCGTGTCGGACGTGAGGGCCAGGGCCCGCAGCCGGTACTCCAGTGCGCTTGCCGCCAGGCTCTCGATCTGCTCGGGGGGCGCCACGCTCAGGCGAGAAAGCTCGTTGAGCGTCGCCGTGGCGAGCTCCTCGAGGGGTCTCGGCAGCTCGGGCGCATACAACGACCAACGGGTCAGCAGTCGGGTCCCTTGGTCACGCAGGGCCTCGGCGGTCGGGCGCATCGCGTCGAGGTCGGCCGAAGCGAGCTCCGCGCGCGGGAGCCAGGCGAGGCTGTCCGGTGTGGCCAGACAAAACGGCCGCTGGTTCTCCGGCGTGCGCCGCTCCCACGGCGGAATGCTGACGCCGTTGGGCGTCATGAAGCCCTGGCAGTGGCTCGTGCTTCCTCCGAGGGTTCCGGCGGCGGCCTCGTAGATGTCGAAGATGTGGCCGTACCCGAGCTCGAACGTGGGCTGGAGCTCGACCGCGCGGGTGAAGGCCCGGACCGCGAGGTTCCAGTTTCCGCGTGGGGTGGCGGCGGGTGCTGCGCTCGTGAGCCAGGGGTCCCTGAACTCCACGCTGCCGAGCAGGAGCCAGGCGTAGACGTCGGTGGAATCGGCCTCGAGGATGTCCCGGTAATCCTGGCGAGCTTCCGCATAGTCGCCCTCCTGGAACGCGTGGAACGCCACGACGTGCGCTCGATCCGAGGCCGGGAGATCATCGGCCAGCCGGAGGGCGGCCGAGCTGTGGCGCGCGATCTCGAGGAGTGTCGCCGGGTCGCGAGCGGTGGGGTTCTCCGAATACTGCCAGTAGAGGGTTTGGGCGAGCCGGTGCTGCGCGAAGCCGAACGTGGAGTCCAGCGCGATTGCCCGCCGGAACGCGGCCTCCGCTTCGGTCAGGCGCCACCGTTCCAAATACTGCGTGCCCTCGTCCTCCTCGGCGAGGGCTTCAGGAAGTCGGGAGCGCCGACGCTCGGCCTCGAGTGACACGAAGGGCTCGTTCTCGAGGCCCAGCACACGGCGCGCGATCGGCTCGGCGAGCGCGAGCGTGTTCGCCGTCGCCTGAACCGCCTCCACCATCGGCCCGAAGGGGACCCGCGAGTCCGACTCGCCGCCGGCGACATCGAAGAGCGCCGCCTGGATGCGCGTGCTGTCGCCGCGCACGTCGGCCGTGACCGAGACGAGCGCGGCCACCCCGAGCCTGCGCGCGAGGCGCACGCCGTCCTCGAGTCTCGCTACGGCCGGACCCGCGATCCCCAGATCGAACATGGGGCCGGTGAGCGACACACCGGGCACCGCGCGTATGCCGTCCCAATAGGCGAGCTCGGAGGTCACGTCGCCGGCCACGGCTACCGCGACATCGCGCTCCTCGTCCGTGGTGGTCGTCGTCTCCATGGGCAGTACCACCACGGAAGGCGGGCGCCCGCCGGGCCAGGATTCGGCTCCGGGTCCGCCGTCCATGGACAGGTACATCGCGGCGAGGCTCGCCCCGATCACGGCCACGCCGAGGGCCGCGCTCAGTCCACGGGCCTGGGCGCGGCTACGGGGGCGCAAGCGTCGGGGAAGCAGGGTGACGGGTGACCAACTCCCCCCCGCCTGCAGCGCATCGACGAAATCGGTCACCGTCGCGAATCGGTCGGACGGGTCCGTCGCCATGGCGCGGCGCACCGCCTCGGTGAGCGAGAGCGGAAGGTCCGGGTTGGTCGCCGAGAGCGGGGAAGCCCCGACCGAGAGCTGATGGGCGAGACGGGCCTGGACGGTGCGCGACTTGAAGGGAGGTTGTCCGGCCAGCATCTCGTAGGCGAGGCATCCGAGCGAGTAGACGTCGGCTCGCTGGTCGACGTCCTCCTCGCCGGTCGCCTGCTCCGGCGCCATGTAGCCCGGCGTGCCGATCATCGACCCGGCGGTGGTGATCGTCGGACCTGCGTCGTCGAGCACGGTCGCCACGCCGAAGTCGGTCACGACGGCGTGGTCCGAGGTCAGGATGATGTTGCTGGGCTTGATGTCCCGATGGACCAGCCCGCGCCGGTGCGCGTACGCCAGGGCCTCGGCGACGTCCGAGACGATTTCCAGGGCGCGCTCGGTATCGAAAGGAGACTCTTCCCGGAGCGCGGCCTGGAGGGTGATGCCCTCGACCAGAGGCATCACATAGTAGAGACGCCCCTCGGACTCGCCCGAATCGTAGAGCGGAACGATGTGCGGGTGATTGAGGTTGGCCGCGATCCCGATCTCACGCCGGAACCGCTCGAATCCGAGGGATGCCGACAGGTCCGGGCGGAGGAACTTGAGCGCCACTGTGCGGCGGTGGCGGTCGTCGTGGGCGGAGAAGACCACAGCCATCCCGCCACGCCCGATCTCCTCTTCGAGCGTGTAGCGATCGGCGATTCGTTCGCCGGGCAGGACGAACTGGTCCATCGGCCTGCGCTCCGGATGGGGGGCTCCAGGTCACGACACGCCTCCCGAAGGTATGCGCGCCGCCGCGGTCGGGCCATCGAAAGCGCGCCGTGTAGCCGCCTCGAAGGTCGGAATCCATATTGCCCGGCGTGCCTCGATCGACTCCGCGAGAGCCGAGCCCCACCAAAGGAGCGGCCCGCGCATGACTCCCCAGGCTTCGAACCCGCTCCACGACCTCACGGTCGATGGCCTCGAGTCCGGCGAGCTGGACGAGCCGGCGACCCGGGAGTTGGGAGCCCTCTACTCGTCCTGGCTCCGCGAGATCTGGCCCGCGACGACCGCCGAGGCTCACAGGCGCCTGGAGGTCGATCTGGGCATCGAGCCGGGGACCTCGGGGGGGCACGTCTGGATCGCCCGGCGGCCGGATGGCGGGGCGGTGGGAGGATTGACCGTCGCCGAGCCGGGCCAGAACGGTGCATCGGTGCCGTGCTGGCTCTTCGTCCAACCCGAGTGGCGTGGCCGCGGAATCGCGCGCGAGCTGCTCTCCTGCCTGGGTCGCTTCTCGAGGCGAGCCGGAGTCTCCGGAGCCACGGTGACGACCACGAGCTCGGCTCCGGCCGGAGCGAGGCTGGCCGAGCGACTCGCCGGGGCGATCCTCATGCGCAGACGGATGTACGAGGTCGAGGTCGGTGATCTGGAGCGCAACCTCCTCCGCTCCAGGAGCAGGACCTTCCTGGCAGACGATCTCGCGTTGGAGATCTTCGAGGGTCCGTACCCGGAAGGCGACCTTCGGGAGCTCGCCGGCCTGCGCGGGGCCATCTACCGCACCTATGGTCACGACCTCGGCGAGTCGGACGTCCTCCGGTCCTTCGAGGACTTCGACAGGGTGGCGGCCGAGCTGGGCTTGAGACGCATCGGCGCCCTGGCACGCGAGCGCACACCGGGACACCAGGCAGTGGGCCTCGTGGAGACGATCTGGGACCCGCGTGGCCCGGCGGTCCTCGCGGGGTGGCAGGAGGCGGTGGTGCCCCGACGTCGCGGAGCTCGCTTGGGAGCGAGCCTCACGGCGGCACTCCTGCTCGAGGTCGAGCGGAGGCTGCCCGAAGTGCGCGTGATCCGTTTCGGAACCCACGAGGACGCGTATGGGCTCCACGGACGGGCCGAGAAGATCGGCTTCGAGCCGCGCCACCGGGAGACCCGCTGGAGGATTTCGAGCGAGGCGCTCCAGCGACCCGCACCGCGCGCGCCCCGCCGCTCCAGGCGATAGGTTTGGAGGAACCCGATCACCCACGAGCGAGGCAACCCATGCCCGAAGTGAAGGTCCAGCTCCGACAGGTCGGCCCGACCACGAGCGAGTCGACGATGCCGAGAGGGCACACGACGCTCGTCGACCGGCCTGAGGCGAAAGGCGGCAACGACGAGGGACCCATGGGCGGTGAGTACTTCCTGACCGCCGTGGGCGGGTGCTTCATGAGCACGCTGTTCGCGGCGATCAATGCGCGGGAGGCGCCGGTCACGAACGTGCGCACCGAGGTCACCGGCGTGATGGCGGACGAGCCGACGCGCTTCGAGTCCGTCTCGCTCGAGGTGAGCGCCGACTGCGACGATCCGGAGCTGCTCGAGCGCTTGGTGACCATCGCCGAGAACGGATGCATCATGGTCCAGAGCCTGAAGCGCGGCGTGGGCTTCAGCGTCCGGGTCGCCGAAGGCGCCGCGTCGGCGTAGCCGGGCCGAACCGTGGATCGACGAAATTTCATCGGGCGGGCGGCCGCGAGCACGGCGGGCCTCGCGCTCGGGAGCGGTTGCACGGTGCAGCCTGAAGACTCGGCCGCAGCCGCTCGGGCGCCCTCGACCCCTTTCGACCTCGAGGAGGTCGACGTTGCCGAGCTCCAGCGGAGCATGGAGGC
>JASFUR010000124.1:0-8477 GCA_050050215.1 Gemmatimonadota bacterium | reverse complement strand
CTCGCAGGTGCGCTACGCGGACCAGGCGGGCTCGTGGGTCGACAGGGCCCAGTCGCGCTTCGACGAGATCCGTTTCGGCTCCGGCTTGGAGCATCTGAGAGAGGGACGCTGTCGCTGAACATGCCACGCATGACGCTACGAACACGAGCCTTCATCGGGCTGATGAGCCTCGGACTCGCGGCGTGTGGAGGGTCCAGCCAGTACCAGGGCCTCGACGCCGAGGAGCTCTACCGGACGGCCCGGATGGAGTACGACGAGGGAAGCTACGACAACACCATCGAAGCCCTCGAGAGGCTCATGGTGGCCTTCCCGACGTACGACAGCCTGCCGTCCGCGCGCTTCCTCCTCGCCGAATCGTACTTCGCCAAGGAGGAGTACATCACGGCCCGGTCCGAGTACCAGCGCTTCCTCGACCGGTACGTGGGCCACCCGCTGTCTCCGGCCGCCGCGTTGGGCATGTGTCGCTCGCTCTCCGAGCTGTCTCCCATTCCGCAGCGCGACCAGACCTTCACCAGAGAAGCGGTCACGATTTGCGGCAACGTCATCGTCGACTACGCCGGGACGCCCGAGGCGCTCGAGGCGGCCGAGGTCCGTCAGTCGCTCCGTGAGACGCTGGCCGAGAAGGAGTACCTGAACGCTCGGCACTACTTCCGACGGAAGCAGTACGATCCCGCCATCAAGTACTTCGAGTTCGTGGTGGACGACTATCCGGAGTCCGACTACGCGCCCCAGGCCCTGCTCGGCCTCTACCGGTCGAACGAGGAGATCGGGTACGACGACCTGGCGGAAGAGGCCAGGACGCGCCTGCTGCGCGAGTATCCGGACTCCGAGGCAGCGGACGAGGTCAGGGCGGAAGAGACGGAGTCCTGACCGCGGAGGCGCCTCGTCGCGTCGGGCTCTTCGGGGGAACGTTCGATCCCCCCCACATCGGTCACGTACGCGTCGTCGCGGACGTCGCCGACCACCTCGACCTGGACACGGTCCTCTGGATCCCCGCTCGCGTGCCTCCTCACAAGGAGCCGGGAGGCCAGTCGCCGGCCGAGGTCCGCCTGGAGATGGTCCGCGAAGCCGTGCGCGCCGATCCCCGTTTCCAGGTCTGCACGCTGGAGCTCGAGCGCGCCGGGCCGTCCTACACGGTGGACACGGCCCGGGCGCTGCACGAAAGGGAGCCCGAGGCGGAGCTCTATCTCATCATGGGCGTCGATCAGTACAAGGAGCTCTCCACGTGGCACCGGCCCGAGGAGCTCCTCGCCCTCGTTCGGCTGGCCGTGATGGATCGCGACGGGGAGTCCGCCCGCGCCGCCTCGGCGGGCGTCTCCGGAGCCGAAGACGCGGTGTTCGTCCCCGTCCGCCGCGTCGACGTGTCCTCCACCGCCGTTCGCGCGGCCGTCCGCGACGGCCGGGACCCATCGCCGTGGCTACCGGACGGCGTGGCCGCGATCATCCGGCGCGAAGGGCTATATTTCGCATGATATCAGGGCCCGGACGACGGGCCTTGGGCGGTCGGACGACGACGGGATAGCCGAGGATCGATGAGGCTGGACGAAGCGGAGCTGGTGCGCTGGGGCACCGGCATCGGAGCGGACGTGAACCCTCCCGTCGTGATCGGGCTCTCGGGTCAGCTGGGGGCGGGCAAGTCCGTTCTCGCCAGAGCCATCGGCGCGGGGGCGGGAGTGACGGCTACCATGCCCTCGCCGTCCTACACGCTCGTACAGCGCTACCAGGGACGGGACGGCCGCCTGGTCGTGCATATCGATCTGTACCGCATCGAGTCGCCCGAGGAGCTCGCAGAGCTGGGCTGGTCGCACCTCGGCGACGTCGGCGAGATCGTGCTGGTGGAGTGGCCCGAGCGCGCCGAGGACCTGATGCCGCCGGACCACTGGCTGATCCAGCTGGACGTTGCCGCCGACGAGCCCCTGCTTCGCGACATCGAGGTGCGTCGCGCGGGGTCGCCGCCGCCCCTGGCGCCGTTCCCGCTCACGGTCGCTCCGTGAGCGGTCGGGAAGTGACCACCGCCACGGGCGTCCTCGTGGCGCTCGACACCTCCGGTCCCTTCGGCTCCGTGGCCGTCGCGCGGGAGGGGACCACGTCCGCCCTCGTGACCCTTTCCGAGCGGCAACAACACGCCGCCCGACTGATCCCGGCCATCGACGAAGCGCTGCATATGGCCGCGGTATCCCGTGCCGACGTGACCGGAATCGTCGTGGGGGAGGGCCCGGGCTCGTTCACGGGCGTGAGGGTCGCCGCGGCCACGGCGAAGGGACTGGCTCATAGCCTGCGGGTGCCGCTCTGGGCCGTGTCGAGCCTGCTGGCGGCGGCGCTCGCCGGACATGACGCTGCGGTGAGGTACGTGCTCTTCGACGCTCGTGGAGAGCGCGTGTACGGAGCGTGCTACGGCGTCGGCACGGCCGGCGTCCAGGAGATCGTTCCACCGCACGGAGGGTCGCTGCGCGACGTCCTCGTCGAGGACATGCCCGCCGGAGTCGTCTTCCTCGGAGACGGCGCGGAGAAGCATCGCGCCGCCATCGAGGGGGCGGGCTTCCCGGTCGTGCCGGCGACGAGGGACACGCTGGCCGAGGGCCTTCTGCGGTACACGTCCCTCCATCCGGAGCTCGCTGCGGTGGAGGATCCGTCGGCGTGGGAGCCGCTGTACGTGCGGGCGTCGAGCGCGGAGCGGCTGTGGAACGCGTAGGGGCTCCGGGCGACGTCGCCGTCCGACGCCTCGTGGCCGAGGACGTCGATGCGGTCGCTGCCATCGAAAGCGAGGCGTTCACGAGCCCGTGGAGTCGCCAGACCTTCCTCGACCTGGCCGACCGTCCGAATCTCGAGCTGCTCGTCCTCGAGCATCGCGACGAGGGAGTGATCGGCTACGCCGTGCTCTGGTGCATCATGGATCAGGGCGAGTTGGCCAATGTCGCGGTATCCCCCCGGTACCGGGGCCGTGGGCTCGGCACGTTCCTGCTGTCCAGCGTCCTCGACATCGCGAGGTCGCGCGGCATCGAGACCCTCTTCCTGGAGGTACGGGTCTCGAACGAGCGGGCTCTCGAGCTATATGAGCGCCTCGGCTTCTCCGACGTGGGTCTGCGCAGGGGCTACTACGACGACCCCAAGGAAGACGCCCGCATCATGAAGGTGACGCTGGCCTGAAGGTGACGCCGACCCGAGCGGCCGGCCGGCCGGAACAGGCATGGCCGCGTCCCGCCCGTCTCCCGAGCGTTCGGGATGCCGCCTACCGCCGCCATGCCAGCAGGTCTCGCCGACGAGCGCCCCCGTGAGCGTCTGCGCGCCGTGGGCGCGCGCAACCTCGCTCTGCGTGAGCTCTTCGCCCTGATCGTCGGGAGTGGCACAGCGAGAAGCCCGGCGCTGGTGGTGGCCGATCGGCTCACGGAGGTGGCCGAAGGCTCGCTTCCCAGGCTGGCAGGGATGGACGTGGCGCTGCTCGAGCGCGTGCCCGGGGTGGGGAGGGCGACGGCGTCGCGCCTCCTCGCCGCGCTGGAGCTGGGTCGACGCGCGGCAGCGTCCGACGGTGACCTGGGCGGCCGGATCCGCGGGCCGGGCGACGTCTTCGCGCGGGTCGGTCCCCGCCTCCGCGACCTGCGCCAGGAGGAATTTCACGCCCTCATGCTCAACAGCCGCCACCGCGTCGTGCGGGAGGTGCTGGTCACGCGGGGGACCCTGGACTCCTCGCTGATCCATCCCCGAGAGGTCTTCCGGCCGGCCGTGGCCGAGGGCGCGGCGGGTGTGATCCTGGTCCACAACCATCCTTCGGGCGACCCCACGCCGTCGGCCGAGGACCGCGCGGTCACGCGTCAGCTGGCCGAGGCGGGGCGCGCCGTGGGGATTCCGGTCCTCGACCACGTGGTCGTGGGCAGGGGGTCGTTCGTCTCGTTGGCGGACGTGCTGCCGTGAGCCGAGCCCGGCCCGAGGCGCCTCCGGATGACAGCCGGAAACATTTGAAGTCAATTCGAAAAAATGCGTTGACCTGGAAGAGTGGCGGTCAGTATCTTCGGGTTGCGTTCACTGGGCCAAATGCCCGTACCTACTGCCGAAGGAGCCCAGATGGTTCGCTCGGCCGCTGCGGTTCTCGCTGTACTGATTCTGCCAACTTTCGTCCTCGCCCAGGAGCCCGTCTCCCAGGCGCAGGAGCCTGTCGGGACCCACACCGTCGTCGATGACGACACGCTGTGGGACCTCGCCCAGTTCTACTATCAGAACCCGTTCGACTGGCGGGTCATCTGGGAGGCGAATCGGGACAGCATCGCGGATCCGAACCTCATCTATCCCGATGAGGTCTTCATCATTCCTGGACTTCCCGGCACGGAGCAGACAGCCCAGGCTCCCGCACCGGACGAAGTCGAGCTGCCGGAGACGCAGCCCGAGGACGTCGAGCCGGTCGGCCAGGATGGAGCCGATCTGGTTCAGTTCGGCTTCCGGCAGGCCCGCCCGGCGCAGCAGGTCCGGACGGTCTTCTATCAGGACACGACCAACACGTCGATGCCCGCTGCCGGAACCCGGGAGGGCAGCTTCTACGTGGTGACCCGGGATGCGGTCTACTCCGCTCCGTGGGTCGTCCCCTTCGAGACCGAGCCCGAGCACTCGGGTGTGATCGAGGGCTTCGCCACGCAGGGTGAGCGCGCCTCGACGATCCGGTCGTTCGATCGGGTCAGAATGTCGATGCCGTCCCCGGCTCGTGTCGGTGCCCAACTCCAGATCTTCAGGATCTTCCGCAACATCCCGATGGTCGGACAGGTCGCGATCCCGACCGGTGTGCTCGAGGTGTCGGCGATCGTCGACGACGGCGTCATCGGAATCGTGACCAAGGAGTACCAGCGCGTTCAGCCGGGCGACTTCGTGCGGCCGGTACCGTCCTACACGGTCGAGCGCGGCGTCACGCCGCAGCGCGTCTCGGGAGGCCCCGAGGCGATGATCATGGGCTTCTCCGGCCGGCAGGTGCTCAACGACCTGGGCCACATCGGCTTCCTGGATCTGGGCTCGGACGACGGCATCGAGATCGGCGACGAGTTCGTCCTGTATGGAGAAGCCTCCTCCGAGGATCCGCGCGGATCGCTGCAGGTGGTCGGGCTGACCGACACCATGGCCGCGGCGCGGATCGTGTCGATGGATGACGATGTCTTCCGGCAGGGCGTCATCGTCCGCCTCGTGAGGAAGATGCCTTAAATGACCCTGGCGAGGACCACACATACCCTCGCCTTTTCGCCAGTTTTGGAGTCCCCGTCGGTCTCTGCCGGCGGGGACTTCTCTCATTCCCGCATATGGAAGACATGAAGCAATCGAAGAGACGAGTCCTCGTGACCGGGGGCGCAGGCTTCATAGGAAGCCACGTGGCCGACGCCTACCTCGCTGCCGGTGACGAGGTCTGGATCGTCGACAACCTGTCGAGCGGCCGACGGGAGAACGCGCCGTCCGATGCCGAGTTCGTGGAGCTCGACATCCGGGACGAGGAGATACGCAACCTCTTCCGGGAGGTGCGCTTCGACGTGGTGAACCACCACGCCGCCCAGATCGACGTGCGTGTGTCCGTGCTCGACCCGGCGAAAGACGCCGGCATCAACGTCATGGGGCTGCTCAACCTCACGGAGGCCGCCATCGAGGTCGGCACGCAGAGGTTCGTGTACGTGAGCAGCGGCGGCGTCGTGTACGGCGAGCCGGAGGAGATCCCCACGCCGCAGGACGCGCCCAAGCTCCCGCTCTCGCCGTACGGCGTCACGAAGCTGACGGGCGAGTACTACCTCAACTACTACCGGGTCGTGCGGGGCCTCGAGTACGTGGCCCTGCGGTACTCCAACGTGTTCGGTCCGCGCCAGGACCCGCATGGTGAGGCGGGTGTAGTAGCCATCTTCTGCAACCGACTCCTGAACGGGGAGCCGCTGACGATCTTCGGCGACGGTGAGCAGACGCGTGACTATGTCTTCGTTCGGGACGTGGTGTCCGCGAATATGCTTGCTTCCGACACGCCGATGGACGACGGAAAGGGACTCGACGCCCGCGCCTTCAACGTGGGGACCGGTGTCGGCACCAGCGTCAACCGCCTCGCCGACGTCCTGGAGTCGATCGCCGGGAGCCAGCCGGGCCGCGATCCCCAGCCCGAGCGGCCGGGCGAGCTGCGCCACAGCACGCTGGACAACGAGGTCCTGCGGAGCCGTGGGTGGGCGCCCGCATACTCGCTGGAGGAAGGGCTCCGCGAGACGTACGAATACATCCAGAAGCAAAGGTCGGCCTCCGAATGACGCTCGCAGCGCTGCTCCTGCAGGCCCGTCCGCCCCAGACGGTCTTCGACATGATCGTGGGGGGCACGCTCCCCACGAAGATCGTCCTGACGGTGCTCCTGGTCTTCTCGCTCACTTCGTGGTGGCTGATCTTCCGCAAGTGGGGCCAGTTCCGGCGCGTGAGGAAGGAGGGGGACCGCTTCCTGGAGCACATGGAGCAAGCCCAACGGCTCGAGGACGCGTACAAATCCATTCTTTCGTTGCCGGAGTCGCCGTACGGTCGGGTCTTCCGCCAGGGGGTCAACTTCTTCAGCGAGCTGCGCCCCGGAGCGCTGCGTCAGGGAGCGCCGCCGACCCAGGGACTGTCTCTGACTCAGCTCGAGGCGCTGCGGCTGGTCCTCGAGAAGGAGGAGGCCGAGGAGCGCGACGAGCTGGCTCAGGGCATCGCGTGGCTCGCGGTGATCGGGTCGGTGTCCCCGCTGCTCGGACTCGCCGGCACGGTCATCGGCGTCATGAACGCGTTCCTCGGCATCACGGCGTCGGGGTCCAGCAACATCATGGCCGTGGCTCCCGGCGTGGCCGAGGCGCTCATCACGACGGTGGCCGGGCTCTTCGTGGCCATCCCCGCCGTGATCGCGTACAACCATTTCGTGACGACGCTCAACCTCGTCAGCGGGGAGCTCGAGGGCTTCTCCAGCGAGTTCATCGGCACCCTGGCGCGTGAGGGGAGGGTCTGATGCCGGTCGGGGGTCGGAGACGGTCGAGCTCGCGGAGCGACCTGCCGCTGAACGCGGACATCAACGTCACCAGCCTCGTCGACGTGGCGTTCACGCTGCTCGTGATCTTCATCATCACGGCCCCGATCCTGCAGGGTGGTATCGAGGTTGCGGTCCCGAAGGCCGACGTCCAAGCGCTCAACGCGCAGGAGGCGCCGTTCTTCGTCACGATCATGTCCGACGGAAGGATCTTCATGGAGGAGACCGAGGTCACGCTGTCGGAGCTCAGCGAGAGCCTGCCTCAGCTTCTCGCGGCAGGCGACATCGAGCGCGTCTACATCCGTGGGGACTCGCTCGCGAACTACGGACCGGTGCTGCGGACGATCTCGATCGTGAAGAACGCCGGCGTGCCCGTGAACCTCGTGGCCCAGCCGTGGCGAGGAGATTTGTGACGCGTGGCTCGCCGGACCGATCCCAGCAGCAAGAGGGCCTTGGCGTTCTCGCTGATCCTCCACGCCACCGTTGGTGCGGTCGCGTGGCTCAGCATACTGACGCACCAGCCGCCCCCGGAGTTCATCTCGTACGAGATCGAGCTGGTCTCCCCGCCTCCGGCGCAGCAGGCCGAGGAGGACAATCCGCCCGTGGAGGAGCTCGTCGTCGAGCGGCCGGAGCCGGAGCCACCTCCTCCCGAGCCGGCGGACGACGTGGTTCCGGCCGAGGAGCCCGAGGCCGAGCCGGAGCCGGAGCCCGAACCCGAGCCGACGCCGGAGCCCACGCCCGAGCCGCCCGAGGCGGATCAGGAGGAGCAGCCGGCCACGACGGTGGACGAGCCCGCGGAGCCGGACGCGGAGACCTCCGGCGAGGGGCTCAACGTGCGCCTGGAAGGACTCCGGAGGGACTATCCGGCGTACTACGAGAACATCATCCGGCAGATCGGTCGCTGCTTCCGTTGGCGGGAGGGAGGCAACTGGGAAGCCCAGGTTGTCTTCACGATCGGACGGGATGGTCGCGCCACGGACATCGACTTCGGCCAGCGCTCCGGCAACCTGAGCTTCGACTTCGAGGCCATGGGCGCGGTCGACTGTGCGGGCCAGGGACGCTTCGGTCCGCTGCCCGAGGATTTCTCCTGGGATGGTGTCCGGATCAGCTTCACCTTCGAGCCTCCGCGCGAGTAGCGCACGTGGTCGAGGCCCCCTCACGCGAACGAATCACTGCAGACCTTCACCCACGCATATGAGCTCTCCCAGACGGACCTCGCAGTACCTGGCGTCCTTCATCGTGATGGCCCTCGCCTGTCTCGGACCCCGACCCGCCGCCGCCCAGGACCAGATTCCGGGTGTGAACCTGGGTCTGGTCTACAGCGGGTCGTATGTGCCGGCGCTCGCCGTCCAGCCCTTCACGGGGCGCTTCGGCGGCTCGGGCCTCGCACCGGAGGTCGAGTCGATCGTCAGCAACGACCTGACCAACTCCGATCGCTTCGAGATGCTGTCGGATCTGCCGGCCGGCTTCGTGCGGGACCAGGTCGACTACGCGC
>JASFUR010000123.1:0-8505 GCA_050050215.1 Gemmatimonadota bacterium | reverse complement strand
GCGGAAGGGCCGCCAGCAGCTCCGCCGCGCTGCTTCCGAGACCGGGGTGGACCACATGGGGCGCGATCTCGGCCAGGGGCTCGAGCACGAAGCGGCGCTCGGTCATGCGCGGGTGGGGTACATCGAGGCCGGGCTCGTGGATCACCCGATCGTCGTAGAGCAGCAGATCCAGATCGAGCGTGCGAGGGCCCATCCGGACGGTCCGCACGCGACCCAGTGCCTGCTCGATCTCCAGGAGGATCGCCATCAGGTGCCGCGGCGCCAGCGGCGTAGCCCCTCCCACCACGGCGTTCAGGAAGAAGGGTTGATCACGCATCCCGACGGGCTCCGACCGGTACACCGACGAGACCCTCACAATGTCGATGGCCCGTCCCAATCGGCGTACCGCGGAACGCAGGTTGTCGGCCGGATCCCCCACATTGGCGCCCAGCCCGACGTAGACGTCAGCCATCGCGCTCGCGGGAGATCTCCACGGCGGCGTAGGCGACGTCCCTGCCCCGGATAGCGCCAGGTTTCTCCACACGGACATCGACGCGAGCCACGCCGAAGTCCTCCAGGACCGCCTTCGATACGCGCGCCGCGATGCGCTCGATGAGCTGGAATGGGCCCGTCGCGACGGTCTCGGCGACGGTCTCGCAGACCGAATCGTAGTCCACGGTGTCGGCCAGGTCGTCCGACGCTCCGGCCGCGGCGAGATCCAGGTGGAGCACGAGCCCGATTACGACCTCCTGCGGAGCCCCACGCTCCTCCTCGGTCACCCCCACGCGAACCTGGAGCGGGATCCCGGGGATGACGATCCGGTCCACCTCAGGCGCTCCGGATGGCGTCGACGACCTCGACCACGCGCTTGGTCTCCTTCACGTCGTGCACCCGCACGATGGACGCCCCATTGAAGATCGACACGGCTACCGCCGCCAGCGTGCCTTCGAGACGCGACTCCGAAGGGAGCGCGCTGGGGAGCGAGCCGAGGAAGGACTTCCTGGAGGGGCCCACGAGCACGGGCAGATCGAGCACGCCGAGCTCGTCCAGGCGGCGGATCAGCTCGAAGTTGTGACGGGCCGTCTTGCCGAACCCGATCCCGGGATCGACGACGACCTCCTCGATGCCCGCATCGTGAGCCCGCCCCGCCCGCTCGCGGAGGAACCCGACGATCTCGCCGACCAGGTCGTCGTATTGCGGGTCCTGCTGCATCGTCTTCGGCCGACCCCGCATGTGCATGATGACGACGCTCGCGCCGGCCTCCGCCGCGACGCGGACCATCTCGGGGTCTTCGAGGCCCGTGATGTCGTTCACCCAGCGTGCACCCAGCCGGAGGCACTGCTCGGCCACGGCGGGCTTGTACGTGTCGATCGAGAGGGGCGTGACGAGCTCGCCGGCGAGGGCCTCCACCACGGGCGCGATGCGGTCGAGCTCTTCCTGCTCGCTCACTTCCTCCGCACCCGGACGGCTGCTCTCGCCCCCGATGTCCAGGATGTCCGCGCCCTCAGCGACCAGTCTGCGGGCCTGGGCGATCGCGTCCTCGGTGCGGAGGAACCGTCCGCCGTCCGAGAACGAGTCGGGGGTGACGTTGACGACCCCCATGACTCGGGTCGGCGCCGTCAGTATTGCGGCGGGTGTTGCAGCGTCAGTGGGCATCCCGAAACCTGACCCCGAGCGCGTCCGGGATGAAGACGCGCGCCGGATCCTCTCCGCCCTGCATTAGAGGCCCGGGCAGCGCGCCGCCGAGGAGGTCGAGACCAGCAGCGGGTCCGCCCCGGAAGTTCGGAGGGCCCACTCGGGCGGGGCCTCGTGCCATGCATCCGAACGGATGAGCGAGCCTCCGAGCCGACCCAGGAGTCCTCCCCCGAGCCCCCCGGCGACAACTCCGACGGCGGTCACGACCGCCGGCCGAAAGTGATACGTGGCATCGGGGTCGTACCGCGAGCTCCCGTACAGGCCCCCGAGCGTCGCTCCCGCCACGAAGCCCAGAACGGTGCCCACGACCGCGTACGACCGGCGTTCGCGGACCTGCACCACGCGCACGTGGACCGCAGGCACGGCGACGGTCTGGCCGCGCGAGTCCACGGTGAGCCGGAGTGCCCCGCCACCCGCGCCCACATACCGCCCCTGGCCCACGGGGGGCTCTCCGAAGCCGGACGCGTGGCACTCGATCCGCAGCACGTCGCCGACGACCGGGATGCGTCCGGCCGACATCGCGGAAAGAGTCCCCGCGGTCCCCGGCGCCCCGACCTCCGACTCACCCGCCGCCGCCAGCTCCGCCCGAGCCAACCCTTCCGAAATCAGAGTGAGGACCCTCCGCTCCAGAGTCCCTTCCGAAGCGCAGTGGATCGGCTCACCGGCGGAGTCCCGCGGGCGGGCGTAAGCGTCCAGCGTCGTTCGTACGACCGTCCCTTCGGTGCCAGTCGCGAGACGCACGAGCAGCTGCAACGTCACCTCGTAGTTGTCCGCGTTCGCTCCGCGGATGCCGGCGCCGCAGTCGAGGTATTGCGAGAGGCGTCGGCTGCCCGCGATGCGCGACACACGAGAGCCTGGATCGCCGATCGTGTAGGTGGCGCTCTCCAGGGTCGGCGTCTCCAGCTCAAGGCTCTCGAACACGCCCGGCATGGCGGCCCACACGGCGCTCCGCGGAGCCGCGACGACGCTGTCGAACACGGCCGACGCCTGGTTCGTGAAGCCGCCCTGGACCTGCAGCCCCCCCGCGAAGCCGCGCGTCTCGGGGAGTGGCTCGGACGTCGGCGCCACGGTCCGCGCCGGAGTCGATCCGGAGGCACATGCCATGGAGGCGAGGCACAGGAATGCCCCGGCGCTCACCCTTGTCGTCGCAGTCATTGCGGATATTATGCCGAAGGCCTCGAGCCGAGGAAAGAGACCGCTGAGATGGGTTCACCGACTTCGGTAGAGGACAGCGTCGGCTCCGGAATCGTTGAGGGCGGCGTCCGCCCCCCGGGCGCGCGGAGCACGTCGTAGCCGAACACTGCGTCACCCGTTCCCCATGACCGGACATTACCGCGTTGAGGCCACGGTCCCGGTCAGCGATTCACCTCCGCGGCGAGCTTGATCGCCTCCTGCATCTCGCCCTCCTGCACGCCGGTGCTCTCGCACGGAAACGGCGCGTTGGGATCCGACGTATCCCAGGAGGCCGTGACCAGCACAGTCGACGAGCGTCCCTCGTCGCGCACCACGACGTGGTAGACCACAGAGGTCGCCAGGATCGGCTCCGGGTTCGCTCCCGGGACCGTCCCGCAGTCCGCGAACTCGATCGCTTCGTCGGGGGCGACGGGAAGCCGCTCGGTCTCGATCTCGCCGGCGTCGCGGTCGACGGTGGCGACCGGAATGCTGTAGGCGCTGAAGTGATCGACCGAGGCGTTCCAGGCGAGGTCGAAGATCGTCGAGACGAACGTGGGCGCATCCGGAGGAGCCGGTTCCGGGGGCAGCGGCTGAAGACCACCGCAGGCGGAGGCCACCAGTGCCGACATCACGCAGCCCGCGACGGGAATCGCTCGCCGCTCGCTCATCGTGCCTTCCTCTCTTCGTCACACTGAAGCAGTCGTGCCCGGCAAGGGAAAGCCCCCCAGGGACCCGGAGTCCTCGGGGGGCCTACCCTTCATCCAGAGCGGGAGACCGGGCTCGAACCGGCGACCCTCAGCTTGGGAAGCTGATGCTCTACCAACTGAGCTACTCCCGCGCGGAGAGGAAATCTAGCCGGGGCCCATGGGCGGTCAAGAAAAAGGCGGGCGGCCCCACCCGGGACCACCCGCCGTCTTCATGGCCGTGGGCCGCTTCAGCCGACCGTGTAGCCGTACCCGTCCACCTGCTGGTCGGAATCGAACGAGAACTGGAAGACGTTGCTCATGTTCTCTGCTCCGAGGCTGACGGTCTGCGTCGCCTCGCCCACGGGCGTGCCGTTGGTGTCGTAGAAGGTGAACACCAGCGTCACTTCGGAGCCCTCCGGCATGGACCGGTTGGTGACCGAGCCGCTTACGTCGGCGCCCCCGTTGGGGTTCCTGCGCATCTGCAGGTTGTCCACGGCGAACTCCAGCGCCTCGAGGCTCTGAATCGTCTGGGCCGCGAGCTGGGTGTCGCCCGCCATGTTGGCCGCCTGGGCCAGGATCGCGTGCCCCTGACCGCTGTTGGGGTCGAGCTCGAGCCACCGCTCCGCCACCGGCGGAATCGCCGCGTAGGCGGAGTCCTCCAGGAGCGACCGCGCCCACCACTCGATGGCGTCGCGGTCCATGGGGCTCGCATCAGCCGCGCGCTCGAGGATGGTGGCCGCCTCGGCGAACTGATCGGCCTGGTAGAGGCCGAGCCCGATGCGGGAGAGCCCGTCCGCGTCCAGGCCGGGCTGGTCGGCGAGCTCACGATAGACCTGCAGCGCCTCCTCGTTCTCGCCCATCTGGGTGAGGATGGCGGCGAGATCCTGCCGCAGCTCCATGTCGTTGGGATTCGCGGCGACGAGCGTGCGATACGCGGCCGCGGCCTCCTCGAAGCGTCCGGCGTCGGCGAGCACCTGCGCCCTCAGGAGCGGGAAGCCCTCCGCCTGCTGACGCCAGTTCGCGACCGTCTCCTCGTCCATATCCGCCACCGCGTCGGAATCGAGGAAGGCGAGCGTCTCATCGATCTTCTCCAGCGCGAGGTCGTGCTCGCGGAGCGACGCGTAGATCTGGGCGAGCGTGATCTTCGCCTCGGGACGGCCGTGATAGATCGCATCGGCGTTCTCGAGATACTCCGCCGCCTGCTCGTAGTCGCCGGTGCCGAGCAGAGGCGAGGCCATCTGGTACTGGTCGATGTAGGCGTTCTCACGTATGCCCACGTCCTCGAACTCGTAGATCGGGCGCAGCTCCTGAGCCTGGTCGAACGCCGCACCCGCCTCCTGGTACTCGTCGAGGCCGAGGTGCGCGAGCGCGGCCAGCCGATACGCGAGCGGATTCTGGGCGTCCTCGGCGATCGCCGCCTCCGCGGACTGGAGCGCCAACTGATAGTGCTGGCGAGCCTGCGCCGGATCGTCGGCGTCGTCGGCGGCGTCGAGGTGGTCCTCGGCAGCCTGGGTGTTCTCGGTCTCCCGGGGGGCCACGCCTTCCTCGACGTCGCGGGCTTCGGCCATGAGCGCGCCGACGTCCAAACCGCTATCCCCTGACGATCCCCCGCCCCCACCGCTCGCGCATCCTGAAAGACCCATGAGAAGTGCGACGAGCGCGGTGATCATATTCCTGGACGAGTGGACTGCCATCGTCAGGCTCCTTCTTCGTTTGTTTGGTGGACGGACCGGAAGGGGAAAGATGTTCCCGTGCCGGTGGTTTGGCCATACCGTGCCGCGTATCTGACCAACCTTTCGTTGCGTTCGGGCGACAGGGCTTCGCTCTTCAATCGAGAGCCTCCGCGAAGCGCCGCAAAGCCTCCTCGCGACCAATCGCCGCAAGAACCTTGCCGATATCGGGGCCCTTCTCGGATCCGATCAGCAGCTCGCGGACCGGATGGAACAGCGCGGCACCCTTGGCCTCCACGGACGCTCCGGCGGCTCGGATGGCCTGGTCGAGGGCCTCGGGATCCCATTCGGAAGCGTCGGCGAGGGCATCCCGGACGGCCTCCAGGACCTTCCGGGCCTCCGGGTCGCCGCCGAGCTCGACCCGTCGGGCCGTGACCTGCGCCCCCGGGTAGATCAGGTGCAGGTGCTCGTTGACGTCCCCATAGGTCGACATCCGTGTGCGCAGCGTGTCCAGGACCTCGGGCAGGTGCTCGAGGGCGTCCGGATAACGTCCGGCGTCCACGAAGGGGCGCACGTGCTCGACGAGCTCGTCCGGCTCCTCCGCGGCGAGATGCTGCTGCGCGACCCACCGGAGCTTCTCGGGGTCGAGCTGGGTGTCGCTCCGGCCCACCCGGTCCAGCCCGATGGACTCGACGAGCTCGGCCCGCGTGAGGACCTCCTTCTCCTCCCGATGCGACCATCCGAGGAGGGACAAGTAGTTCAGGACGGCATCCGGCGGGTATCCCTCCGCGCGGAGATCCGCTACGGCGGCGGCGCCATGGCGTTTCGAGAGCTTCTTTCCGTCGTCGCCGAGCACCGTGGGGAGATGGGCGAACGACGGCCGATCGACCCCCAGCGCGTCGAAGAGCAGCGCCTGCTTGGGCGTGTTGCTCAGGTGGCCCACGCCCCGCACGACGTGCGTGATCTCCATGCTCACGTCGTCGACCACGACCGCGAAGTTGTACGTCACGCGGCCATCGGTCCTACGTAGGACGAAGTCGTCTATGTCGCTGGTGGGCGTGGAGATGCGCCCGAAGATCTCATCTTCGACATCAACCGCATCCATCGCCTCGGGCACGGCGAAGCGAATCACGTGGGGCTCGCCCGCGGCGACGCGTTGCGCGGCCTCTTCCCGGGACAACGCCCGGCAGCGCCCGGAGTAGGTGAGCGAGGTCCGACCCTCGCCGTGCTCCTCGGTCTCCTCGGCGAGCTCCTCTTCGGAGCAGAAGCACGGGTAGGCGCGGCCCGCCTCCAGGAGCTTCTCGACCGCCCCCGCGTAGACCTCGTCCCGCTCGCTCTGCCGGTACGGGCCATGGGGGCCGCCGATGTCGGGGCCCTCCTCCCAGTCCAGGCCGAGCCAATGCAGGTCCTCCAGGATGCCCTCTTCCCCGCCCTCCACGTTGCGCCCGGTGTCGGTGTCCTCGATGCGCAGAAGGAACTGCCCGTCGTGATGGCGGGCGAGGAGCCAGTTGAAGGCGGCCGCGCGGACGTTGCCGAGGTGCAGGCGGCCGGTGGGGCTGGGGGCGAAGCGGGTACGGACGGTCAAAGCAAGACAGCTCCGGTTGGCGGGCGTGGGCCCGCGATGACAAAGGGTCAGCGACCAAGATAGGTCAGAATCCGGCTGGCGAGAGCCTCCGAGAAGCCCGGGACCCTCGCGATCTCCTCCTTCGAGGCCTCCTTGACCCCCTGGAGGGATCCGAACCGCCGCAGCAGGACGGTCTGACGGCGGGGCCCGATGCCCGGGATGTCGCCCAGGTCGCTCCGGATCGTGCGCTTGCTGCGCAGCTTCCGGTTGTAGCGGACCGCGAAGCGATGGGCCTCGTCACGGATGCGCTGGAGGACGTGCAACGCCCGGTCGCGACGATCGAGGCGCACGGGCTCCCTCCGTCCGGGAACGAAGACCTCCTCCTCCTTCTTGGCCAGCGCGACGACCGCGACGTCGGGCAGCCCCAGCTCTCCGAGCGCCGACACCGCCGCCGAGAGCTGCCCCTTGCCGCCGTCGATGACGGTCAGCTCCGGGAGCGGCTTCTCCTCGTCGACGGCCCGGCGGAAGTAACGCGTGACGGCCTCGTGCATGGAGCGGAAGTCGTCGTTGCCCCAGTCTCCCTTGATGCGCATGTGCCGGTATGCGGCCCTACGGGGCTCGCCGTTCTCGAAGACGACCGCGCTCGCGACGGTCTCCGAGCCCTGCGTATGCGAGATGTCGAAGCACACCATGAGCCGGGGCACGACCTTGAGGTCGAGCTCGTTCTGGAGGCTGAAGAGGGCATCCTCCGCCCTGTCCGCGGCGTATGCCAGCGCGGTCACGCGATCCTCCAGGACCTGGCGAGCGTTCTGCTGGGCCAGATCGAGAAGTCGCCGCTTCTCACCCCGGCTCGGCACCAGGACCGCCACCTTGCGACCGGCCTCCTCCGACAGGATCTCGGCGAAGACGTCGCGGTCGGGAACACCCTTCGGGAGGAGCACCTCACGCGGCAGATCCGCCCGGGTGGTGTCTCCTCCGCCCAGGTAATGGCGGGAGAGGAGCGAAGCCAGCAGCTCCTCGTCGCTCTCGTCCAGGACCTTGCCGAAACGAAGGGACTCCCGACCCAGCAGCAGACCCGAACGGATGCGGAGGACCACGCCTGCCCCGAGCTCCCCGTCGCGCGCGAGCCCGATGACGTCGAAGTCGCCCTTGGTGCGCTGGACCCTCTGCTCGCGTGACAGGGCATCGAGACCGGTGAGCACGTCGCGCATCTTCGCGGCCCGCTCGAAATCCAGGGCGTCGGAGGCGGCCCGCATGCGGGCTTCGACGGTCCCGCGGAGCTCTTCGGTATCCCCTTCGAGCACGCGCACGATCTCGTCGATCATCCCGCGGTAGTCCTCCTCGGTCTGGAGGCCCACGCACGGTGCCTTGCAGCGGCCGATGTGGTAGTCCAGGCAGGCGCGCTCGGGCGCGTCGCCGGGGAGGTCGTAACGGCAGGAGCGCACCGTGTGCAGGCGTTTCACGATCTCCAGGGCCTGCCGCATGGGACCCACGGACGTGTAGGGCCCGAAGTAGCGCCCGCCGTCGTTCACGACGCGCCGGGTCACGTACACGCGCGGAAAGGGCTCCTGTACGGTGACCTTGATGTACGGATACCGCTTGTCGTCGCGCAGGAGGATGTTGAACCGGGGCCGGTGCTCCTTGATGAGGTTCGCTTCGAGGATGAGCGCCTCGGCCTCCGAGCCGACGACGAGCGTCTCCACCGAGTCGACATGGCGCATGAGCTCGCGGTTCTTCG
>JASFUR010000122.1:0-8544 GCA_050050215.1 Gemmatimonadota bacterium | reverse complement strand
GGCGGCTACAAGTACCACGGTCGCGTGAAGGCTTTCGCCGACGGCGCCCGCGAGGGAGGACTGAAGTTCTGATGGCTAGAGACAGCAAGAAGAAGAAGTCGTCGAGGAACCGCGACAGCGATCTCGTCGAGAACGTCATCTTCATCAACCGCGTCGCCAAGGTCGTGAAGGGCGGTCGGCGGTTCTCGTTCTCGGCGCTCGTTTCCGTGGGCGATCAGAAGGGGAACGTCGGCGTCTACCTCGCGAAGGCGAACGAGGTCGCCGAGGCCATCCGCAAGGCGTTCGAGCACGCGAAGCGCAACATGGTGAAGGTGCCGATCGAGAACGGGACGCTTCCGCACGACATCATGGGCGAGTGGGGCGCTGGACGTGTCCTGCTCCGTCCGGCTGCTCCCGGTACGGGCGTGATCGCGGGCGGACCCGTCCGCGCCGTGCTCGAGGCCGCGGGCGTCCGTGACGTGCTCACCAAGAGCCTCGGGACCAACAACCCGATCAACGTGGTTCGCGCCACCATGAACGGCCTCACCAGCCTCGTCACCGCCGAGCAGGCAGCAGAGGAGCGCGGCGCGCCGATCGAGAGCTTCGGAGGACGGAGTGGCTAAGAAGAAGGCGAAGCAGATCCGAATCACCCAGGTACGCAGCGGGATCGGGCGCCAGCAGAAACATCGGCGCACCCTGCAGGCCCTGGGTCTCAAGAAACACCAGCAGAGCGTCATCCACGAGGACACGCCGGCGATCCAAGGGATGATCGCTCAGGTTTCGTACCTCGTGGATGTCCAGGAAGTCGAGGCGTAGCATGGCCGAGCTGCACGATCTCTCCCCGTCTACCGGGTCGAAGAAGGGACGCAAGCGCGTGGGTCGCGGGCCCGGTTCCGGGCGCGGCAAGACCTCCACCCGAGGTGAGAAGGGTCAGAAGGCCCGGTCGGGCGGATCGATCCACCCGAGGTTCGAGGGTGGTCAGATGCCGCTCATCCGCCGCATTCCCAAGCGCGGCTTCACGAACCTCAATCGGGTGGAGTACCAGGTCGTCAACGTCCGGGACCTCGGTCGGCTCGAGGGCGAAGTCACGCCGGAGTCGCTGAGGGCGGCCGGGCTGATCCGCTCTCTCAAGAAGCCCGTGAAGGTTCTCGGTGTCGGCGAGCTGGAGAAGTCGCTCACGGTGTCGGCGCATGCCTTCAGCGGCAGCGCGCGTACGAAGATCGAAGGAGCCGGAGGGTCGATCAGCGTGATCGGCGCGGAATCCTCGGAAGGCTAGGAACGCAGTCGTCATGAGCAATCCCGTCGCCAACCTCTTCCGTGTCCCGGAGCTGAAGGACAAGATCCTCTTCACGCTCTTCATCCTCGCGATCTATCGGTTCGGCGCCCACATCACGGTTCCGGGGCTGGACGTCAACGCGCTGAGGGCGCAGTTCGGGGCGCTCCAGAACACGTTCTTCGGCATCTACGACATGTTCGTGGGTGGTGGTCTGTCCCGAGCCACCGTGCTCGCGCTCGGCATCATGCCGTACATCTCCGCGAGCATCATCTTCCAGCTTCTGTCCGCGGTGTCGCCGACGGTCGAGAAGATGCAGAAGGAGGGTGAGGACGGCCGGAAGAAGCTGACACAGTGGACCCGCTACACCACGGTCGGGCTGGCGGCCGCGCAGGCATACGGCTACGCGGTCTTCCTGCAGTCGATTCCGGGCGCTGTCACCGAGACCGGATTCATGTTCACGTTCACGACCGTGATCGCCCTCACGGTCGGAGCGGTGTTCGTGATGTGGCTCGGTGAGCAGATCACCGACCGCGGCATCGGCAACGGGATGTCGCTCCTGATCTTCTTCTCGATCATCGAGAGCTTCCCAGCCGCCCTCGGCCGTACCTGGGAGTCCTTCCTGCTCGGCGAGATCAACGCCTTCGCGCTGGTGGCGCTGGGAGTGGTCATCGTGGGTGTTTGCGCCGGCGTCGTCGCGATGACGATGGCGGCCCGGAAGATCCCGGTTCAGATCCCGCGGAAGGTCGTCGGCAGAGGCCGGATCCGGGAAGGGCAGAAGAGCTTCGTGCCCCTGCGCATCAACTCGGCCGGCGTCATGCCGATCATTTTCGCGCAGTCCTTCGTGGTCGTGCCGGGCACCATGGCGGCCTTCGCCCCCTGGCCCTGGCTTCAGACGCTCTCGGAGATCTTCGCGCCCCAGACGACGACGTACTACATCACGTACGGGCTGCTCATCCTGTTCTTCACGTACTTCTACACGGCGATCATCTTCAACCCGGTCGACCTTGCGGAGAACCTGAAGAAGCAGGGCGCGATCGTGCCGGGCGTGAAGCCGGGCGCCCGGACCGCCGAGTACATCGACCGTGTCCTGACGCGGGTGACGCTTCCGGGCGCGGTCTACCTGGCGCTGATCGCGCTGCTCCCGTTCTGGATCTTCGCCCAGTTCAACATCACGACTTTCTTCTTCGGTGGCACGAGCCTCCTGATCGTGGTCGGCGTGGGTCTCGACACGGTCCAGCAGGCCCAGCAGCTGCTGCTTCTCCGTCACTATGACGGCTTCATGAAGAAAGGCCGCGTGAAGATGCGCGGTCGCCAGCGGTATATGTGACCCGAGATGGTCGTCATCCTCCTCGGGCCTCCGGGCGTCGGCAAGGGCACGCAGGCGGTCCGGCTCGCCGAAGAGCTCTACGCCGCGCACGTCTCCACGGGCGACCTTCTGCGCGCGGCGCGTCGTGAAGGCACGGAGCTCGGCAAGAAGGCGCAGGCCTACATGGACGCCGGAGAGCTCGTGCCGGACGACCTGATCCTCGGGCTGGTGCGTGAGCATCTGTCCGGGATCGACGACGAGACGACGGTCCTCTTCGACGGCTTCCCCCGCACGACGGCGCAGGCCGATGGGCTGGAAGAGGTGCTCGGCGAGCTGGAGCGCGGGGTCGACGGCGTGATCCTCTTCGAGGCGCACGACGAGACCCTCGTGAAGCGTCTCAGCGGACGGCGGAGCTGCCCCGACTGCGGAGCGGTCTACAACGTCTACTTCAACCCTCCGGGCACCGAGGACACGTGCGATCGCTGTGGAGGGACGCTGGTCCATCGGGCCGACGATACGCCGGAGACGGTGTCGCGTCGCCTCGAGGTCTATCGTGAGCAGACCGCGCCACTCGTCGACTACTACGACGCCTCGGAGGCGCCGCTGGTGAGCGTCCGCGGCGACCAGTCCGTAGACGACGTCTACGAGGACTTTTCGGCGGCGTTGGAGGGGCTTGGATGATCCACCTGCGCACGAAGAAGGAGATCGAGAAGGTCGGAAGCGGAGGCGCGATCATCGCCGGCCTGCTCGAGGAGCTCCCCGGCCGCATCGCGCCCGGGGTCTCGACCGGTGAGCTCGACGAGTTCTGCGAGGAGTTCATCGTCTCCCACGACGGAGCGGAGCCCGCGTTCAAGGGTCTGTACGGCTTTCCCGGCAGCGTCTGCACCTCGGTCAACGAGGAGGTCGTCCACGGTATCCCCGCTGCGAAGCGGGTGCTGGTGGACGGCGACATCGTGTCCGTCGACGTCGGAGTGAAGCTCGACGGCTGGTGCTCGGACTCCGCCTGGACGTTTCCAGTGGGCACGATCTCGGAAGACGCGCAGGCGCTCCTGGACATCACGGAGAAGGCGCTGGGGGCGGCCGTGGAGGCCGCGGTCCCCGGGAATCACATCGGCGACATCGGCGCCGCCGTCATCAAGACCGTCGAAGGCACGCGCTACGGCATCATCCGTGAGCTCGTGGGACACGGGATCGGGCAGGAGGTCCACGAAGAGCCGCAGGTGCCGAACGTCGGCAGGGCCGGCCACGGACCGCTGCTCCGCGAAGGCATGATCGTGGCGATCGAGCCGATGCTGTCCGCCGGGTCGCCGGAGATCCGGACGCTGCGGGACGGGTGGACCGTCGTGACGGCGGACCGGAGCCTGTCGGCCCACTTCGAGCACACCGTCGGCATCACCGCGGAGGGACCGAAGATCCTGACCCGCGCCGAAGCCTCGGTGAGCTCGGCACCGGATGCGGTGGATGCCGCTTGAAGGCCCATCTGAAGCTGGTTAGAATACCAAGCTCTGCAATAGACGGCCCTACAGCCCCGAGCGGGGCATTCGTGGCCCGTTCGAGGGGACTCTGATGAAGGTCCGAAGCAGCGTAAAACCGATCTGTGAGCACTGTAAGGTGGTCCGCCGCAAAGGCGTGGTCCGCATCATCTGCTCGCGGAACCCGAAGCACAAGCAGCGGCAAGGCTAAAGAGGAAGTATGGCACGTATCGCCGGAGTCGACCTTCCGCGCAACAAGCGGATCGAGATCGCGCTCACGTACATCTATGGAATCGGGCACACGCGCGCGAAGAAGATCGTCGAGGCCTGTGGCGTCGACGGGAACCGTCGTACGCAGGATCTCGACGACGACGACGTGAACCGCCTGCGTCGCCAGATCGAGAGCAGCTACAAGGTCGAGGGCGCGCTGCGCACCGAGACGTCCATGAACATCAAGCGGCTCATGGACATCGGGTGCTACCGGGGTCTGCGTCACCGGCGGGGTCTCCCCGTCCGTGGCCAGCGGACCCACACGAATGCCCGGACCCACAAGGGCTCGCGGCGTGCGATCGCCGGCAAGAAGAAGGCACCGAAGAAGTAACCCGAGGAAGGACCCGGGCCGTCGAGGCCCCGCGCCGCCAAGGCGCGACACTGGCACTGCACAGAAGGCTGGAGGACTGGATCTACCGTGGCGAAGCCCCGCACGAAGCGCACCAAGAAGGTCGTAGAGGCCGAAGGCGTTGCGCACATCAAAGCGACGTTCAACAACACGCTCATCACGATCGCCGATACGCACGGCAACGCGATCGTCTGGGCCAGCGCAGGCAAGGCCGGCTTCAAGGGCTCGAAGAAGTCGACGCCCTTCGCCGCGACCGTCGCTGCCGAGCAAGCGGGCCGTGAGGCCGCCGCGCTCGGCGTGAAGCGGGTGGACGTGCGTGTCCAGGGTCCGGGGTCGGGCCGTGAGTCGGCCATCCAGGCGCTCGCTGCCGCCGGACTGTTCATCAAGTCGATCCAGGACGTGACGCCGCTCCCGCACAACGGCTGCCGTCCTCCCAAGAAGCGCCGCGTTTAGGCCCAGCACTCCACACAGCTACACGATATGGCTCGTTATACCGGACCCGTCTGCAAGCTTTGCCGCCGCGAGGGGCAGAAGCTTTTCTTGAAGGGGCAGAAATGCTACACGGAGAAATGTCCCGTGGAGCGTCGCACCTACCCGCCGGGCCAACACGGCCCCGCTCAGGCGCGTCGGCGCAAGCAGTCCGACTACGCCGTTCAGCTTCGTGAGAAGCAGAAGGTGAAGCGGATCTACGGACTGCACGAGAAGCAGTTCCGGAACCTCTTCGACCGCGCGAACAACGTTCCCGGGATCACGGGCGAGAACCTCATCGTGGCGCTCGAGTCCCGGTTGGACAACATCGTGTTCCGATTCGGGTTCACGTCGAGCCGTGCTCAGGCGCGTCAGCTCGTTCGTCACCGGCACGTGGAGGTCAACGGTCGCGTCGTGGACGTCCCGTCGTACCACGTGTCGCCGGGCGACGAGATCTCCGTGAAGACCAAGTCCAAGGACCTTCTCCCCATCCAGGCCTCGCTGGAGGCGCGCACGCGTCCTTCGCTCCTGGATTGGCTGGCTCTGGACGAGAAGTCGAGGGTCGGCCGGATGACCCGGCAGCCCACCCGCGGCGACATCCCGCTCGCGGTGCAGGAACAGCTCATCGTCGAGCTCTACTCGAAGTAATCAGGCGCGCCGCGCTTCCGAGTGGAAACGCGGTACGTGAACGAGGTACTCAGGAGGAGAACGTGGAGATAGATCTGACCGGATTGGTGCTTCCCGAGCGCGTCGAGGCCATCGAGACCTCGGAGGACGAGAAGTCCGCACAGTTCGTGATCGAGCCGCTCGAGCGCGGCTTCGGCCACACGCTGGGCAACTCGGTCCGCCGGGTCCTGCTCTCGTCGCTCCGAGGCGCCGCCGTCTGGTCGTTCCGGATCGACGGCGTCGTGCACGAGCACCAGACGATCCAGGGCGTCGTCGAGGACGTCCACCAGGTCATTCAGAACCTGAAGTCGCTGGTCATCACCCTCGACGAGGACGTCGAGGAGGCGGTGCTCGAGCTTCAGACGGACAAGGCGGGCCCGGTCACGGCCTCGCTGATCCAGGAGTCGGCCGGCGCCGAGGTCATCGACCCGGACCACCACCTGTTCACGCTCCAGGAGGACCGCGCGGTCACCATGGAGCTGCACGTGAACAAGGGGCGCGGCTTCGTGCTCGCCGATGCGCACCCGATTCCGAGGGGCGCACCGGTCGACCTCGTCCGCATCGACTCGATCTACAACCCGGTGCGACGCGCCAACTTCGCCGTCGAAGAGACGCGGGTGGGCCAGCGCACCGACTTCGACCGGCTCACGCTGAGCGTCGAGACCGACGGGTCGGTGGATCCGGAGACCGCGGTCGGCTATGCTGCCGAGCTCGTTCGGAAGCACCTCGAGTACATGCTGTACTTCGGCGAGGGCGGGATCCCGGAGGTCGCTCCTCCCGGAGCCGTTGCCGTTCCGGAGCGTCTCCAGGACCTGTTCGAGCGACCCATCGAGGATCTCGCCGAGCTGTCCGTGCGTTCGCGGAATTCGCTCCAGAAGGAGAACATCCGTACGCTCGGCGATCTCGTGCAGCGTTCGGAAGACGATATGCTCCAGATCGAGAACTTCGGCAAGAAGTCTCTCAAGGAGATCTCCGACTTCCTCGAGGAGCATGGCCTCCGCTTCGGCATGCAGCTCGAGGAAGGTGATGACGGACGTCTCTTCTTCGTCGAGGAAGAGACCGAGGCCGCGGCGAGCGGAGAGGAGTAACCGTGCGGCACCGAAAGAAGGGCAGGCAGCTTTCGCGGACGGCTACACACCGCAAGGCGACCCTGCGCAACCTGGCCACGTCGCTCTTCCGCCACGAGCGGATCGAGACGACGAGCGCCAAGGCGAAGGAGCTGAGGCCGTTCGCTGAGCGGCTCATCACGCTGGCGCGTCGAGGGGATCTCCACTCGCGCCGTCTGGCCGGACGGAATATCCAGGACCGCCAGGTGCTGGGTAAGCTGTTCGACGATATCGCACCCCGCTATTCGGAGCGTCCGGGTGGGTACACCCGCATCCTGAAGGTCGGGACCCGGAAGGGTGATGCGGCAGAGATGTCGCTCATCGAGCTGGTCCGCTAGTTTGCGGCGCGAAAATTCGGGAATCGACCAGAACTCACATAGGACGAGGGACATGAAGCAGGATTCGCGACGCGGCGCAGTCGAGATGGGCACAGTCCTGATGGTGGCGGCTTTCGTGGTCATCGGCGGATTCGTGTACTGGTTGCGGGGTCAGGCCCAGGCGGAGCGTGCGATGGAAGTCCGTGAGGACTCGATCGCGGCTGCCATGGAAGCCGAGGAGCGGGACGACTCCGGTGCGGTCCCGATCTCGGCGAACGACATCACCATGGACGCGAGCGGGTTCGAGGGTCAGCGGGTTCGTCTCGAGCCGCAGACCGTGGCGAGCCTCGTCGGTCAGCAGGGCCTCATGCTGGACCTGCCGGCAGGTCCGTTCCTGGTCTCGTTCTCCGACGAGCTCATCGCCGACAGCGTGGAAGTCCAGCCTGGCGACGTCGTGAGGGTCACCGGCACCGTCACCGCGATGACGCCCGAGATCGCCGCCGGGTGGCAAGAGGCGGGGCGCCTCACCGAGGCCGAGCGCATGGTCGCCGAGTTCGCGGTCGACTTCATCGCGGCCGACGACGTTCAGGTCAGCACGCCCGCTGCCGAGGCGGATTCGACGAGCGGCGGGGGAGCATAGACGATGGCGAGAGTCTGCTACTCGTGTGGCAAGCGCCCGCAGACGGGCAACAACGTGAGCCACTCGAACAACAAGACGCGGCGGCGGTGGCTGCCGAACCTCCAGACGGTGAAGATCATCGACAGCGACGGCACGCGCCGTCGGGTCCGTGTGTGCACGCGCTGCATCTCCGCCGGGAAGATCACGAAGGCGCCTCCGGTCGCGGTCGCAGGGAGCTGACCCGACCGATCCCGCTTGTCTCTCGCCAGGACTGGTAGCTAGCCAGCAAGGTCCATGAGCCGGCCGCGAATCCTCTACATCCTGAGCTCGCTGGCCGCCAACGACCTCGGCGACGAGATCATCACGATCCTCGGACGCCTGTCCAGGTCCGAGTTCGAGCCGCGCGTCATCGCCCTCGGCGGCAAGGAAGAGCTGATGGGGCGCCTCGTCGAGATGAAGGTCCGCTGCTATCCGCTCGGACTCGCGGGCGCGCTCGGCACCTACCGGGCCGTCGCGAAGACGAAGGCCCTCCTCCGCAAGCTGGATCCCGCGGTCGTGCACGGATACGGATCGTGGGGCGGCTCGGTCGCCCAACTGGCGTCCCCTCCGAATGTGCACGTCGTCCGCACCGTCACGCAGCCGCCGAACCACGAGAGCGATCTGCGCGGGAGGGTTCTCCAATACCTGGAGCGTCGCGGACGGACGAAGCCCGGCAC
>JASFUR010000121.1:0-8567 GCA_050050215.1 Gemmatimonadota bacterium | reverse complement strand
CCCAACGCGCACGGGCACGCGATGACGAGCACCGCCACCAGGCGGATGAGCGCGGCCGTGAAGCCCGCGCCGACCCAGAGCCACCAGACGAGCATCGTGACGACCGCAATCGCGATGACCGCCGGCACGAAAACCGCTGCGACGCGGTCCGCGAGCCGTTGGATGGGCGCCTTGCTGCCCTGCGCCTCCTGCACGAGCCGCACGACCTGCGAGAGCGCGGTGTCCGCTCCGACCTTCGTGGCCCGGAAGCGGAACGTGCCCGTCTTGTTGATCGTGGCCCCGACGACCTCGTCGCCTACGGCCTTCTCGACCGGCATGCTCTCACCGGTCAGCATGCTCTCGTCGACGGTGGACGAGCCCTCGACGACCTCACCGTCGACCGGGATGCGCTCGCCGGGCCGTACGATGACGACGTCACCCGCGTCGACGTCCGAGACGTCGACCTCCTGCTCCACGCCATCCCGGACCACGGTCGCGCGCGGCGGCTGGAGCGCCATCAACTCCCGGATCGCCTGGCCCGCTTGCCCCTTGGCCCGGACCTCCAGAAGCTTGCCGAGCTTGATGAGCGTGATGATGAGCGCGGCCGTCTCGAAGTAGACGTGCTCCCCAGCCGCGGTGCTGCCCACGGTGAGCGCGACCGCGACCACGATCGAGTAGACGTAGGCCACCGACGAGCCCAACGCGACGAGCACGTCCATGTTGGCCGCGCCGTTCCGGACGGACTTCCAACCGCCGACGTAGTAGTCCCACCCCACGTACAGCTGGACCGGTGTCGCGAGCGCGAACATGACCCAGTTGACCCAAGGCTGGTGGGACCAGGCGCCGATGAGGCCGAAGTCGCGCGCCATGCTGAGCAGGAAGAGCGGGCCCGCGAAGGCGACGCCCGTCCAGAACTTCCTGCTCTGGTCCCGGATCTCCTCCGCACGAGCGGTCGCTTCGGCGTCCTCCATGTCCCCTTCTTCGGACAGGATCACGCCGTAGCCGGCCCGCTCGACGGCGGCGCCCAGCTGCTCGAGTGACACCTCATCCGGATCGAAGTGGACCGTGGCGCGCTCGGTCGCATAGTTCACGGCCGCCTCGGACACGCCCGACGTCTTGCGGAGCGTGCGCTCCACGGTGGCCGCGCAGTTCGCGCACGTCATTCCCGTGATCGGGAGCGTCGCTTCTCCATCCTTGGTCGCGGTTCCGGGCATCTCGGACCTACCTGTCTCGTTCCTCGTGCACTGCTGTTCGAATGGCGCGGACGACCGACTCAGCCGGCCGGCGCGTAGTTGATCTCCTTCATGAGATCCTCGATCGCGTCCCACTCCGTCGAGCCTTCGTCCCAGGAGATGGTCACGTTCTTGCTCGCCTGGTCCGCCTTCACGGAGGAGACTCCGTCGATCTCTCCGACCTCACGCTCGATCGTCATGACGCAATGGCCGCAGCTGATGTTCGGGACGTTCACGGTCTTGGTGCTCATCTGATCTCTCCTTGGATCGCTCTCTTGGACTGTAACGGTGAGGTCAGGCCTTGCCGGTGGCCTCGAAGACCTCCAGCAGCTCGTCGAGGACCTGCTCTCTGGCTTCGGCGTCCGGGCCGCGCATTGCGTCCGTGACACAGGAGTGCAGGTGCTGGTCGAGCACCAGGCCACTCACCTTCTTGAGCGCGCGCTGCACCGCCGTGATCTGATTCACGATGTCGATGCAGTACGTGCCTTCCTCCACCATGCGCTGCACACCGCGCACGTGACCCTCGATGCTCTTGAGCCTCCGCACGATGTCGGTGGTTTGGTCGTCGGCCATGGTAGGGCCCTTTCCGTTTCGATGTCATCCCACCCCCCCTGGGGGGGGATCGGCTCCCTTCAAGTCTCGCCAGGCCCTCCGCGTCCGTCAACCGCCCTTGTGACTCCCCCTTCCGCCCTCCACCTTGCCTGCCCGTCCAACGCTCAGACCCCGACAACCGCCGCCGCATGTCGCTGAAGTCGACCATCAAGACCGCGCTCACGCTGGGGCAGGGCCTTGTCACCGGCCTTCCCGACGCGGCAGCGGACGCCGATCCGATCGAGTTGTTCGGCGCGTGGTTCGAGGCCGCGCGGGAGTCGGGCATCCTGCTTCCCGAGGCCATGTCGCTCGCCACGGCCACGGAGGACGGCGTGCCCTCGGTTCGGATGGTCCTGCTGAAGCAGGCCGACCACGACGGGTTCGTCTTCTTCACGAACTACGGAAGCCAGAAGGCCTCCGAGCTCGACGCCAATCCACACGCGGCCCTCTGCTTCCACTGGGCGGTCCTGCAGCGCCAGGTCCGCGTGTCGGGCCCGGTCGCGAGAGTGAGCGAGAAGGAGAGCGCCGAGTACTTCGCCACACGCGGCCGTGGAAGCCAGGTCGGGGCGTGGGCTTCGCGTCAGAGCCAGGCCCTCACGAATCGCGACGAGCTCGAGGAGCGCGTGCGACGGGTCGCGGCCGAGCATCCGGACGAGGTGCCCCTCCCTCCGTTCTGGGGCGGCTACCGCCTCACCCCCGTGCGGATCGAGTTCTGGCAGGGCCGAGCCGACCGCCTGCACGACCGCCTGCGCTTCCAGAGAGACGGCCGAGCCTGGACCACCCAGCGCCTGTATCCCTAGACGTGGCGGACGCGTGCTTCTCGAAGGAGACCTTCCGGTTCCTGGAGGATCTGGAGGAGAACAACGACCGCGACTGGTTCGCCGACAACAAGAAGCGCTACGAGGACCACCTGAAGGTTCCCGCTCTCCGGGTCATCGAGGGTTTCGCCCCGCAGCTGAAGAAGATCAGCCCGCACTTCATGGCGACCCCGCGCTCGCTCTTCCGCATCTACCGGGACGTTCGCTTCTCGAAGGACAAGAGCCCCTACAAGACGCACATCGGTATCCAGTTCCGGCACGAGCGCTCCAAGGACGCGCACGCACCCGGCTACTACCTGCACGTGGAGCGGGGAGGCGTCTTCGCGGCGGTCGGCATTTGGCACCCGGCCGGGCCGGCCCTGAGATCCATCCGGGAGCACATCGTCGAGAAGCCCGCCGAGTGGAAGAGGGCGTCGGGCGCCAAGGCGTTCCAGGGCGCGTTCGCCATGTCGGGCGATCGACTCAAGCGGGGGCCCAGGGGCTTCGACTCCGAGCATCCGCTCATCGAGGATCTCAAGTGGAAGGACTATATAGGCGTGACCGAGCTTCCCGATTCGTTCGTGACGGATCCGGGGCTCCCAAAGGCGTTGGGCAGGACGTACAAGGCCGGCACGCCATTCATGCGATTCCTGTGTGAGGCGCTCGACGTGCCTTTCTGACGCCCTGAGGCGTCGCCTACGTGACAACCGACCGGAGGTAGCTCGATGAGTTCAGGACTCCAAGCGGCCCTCGCCCTCCTCCCCATCGCGCTGGGGGGTGTCCTCCTCATTGGCTTCCGCGTTGCCGCGAAGCGTGCGATGCCCGCCGCCTACGTCGCCGCCGTGCTCGTCGCGTTGCTGTCGTGGGACATGGCGGGCTCACGGGTCCTCGCCGCGTCGATCCAGGGACTCTTCCTGACGTTCGATCTCCTCTTCATCATCTTCGGCGCCATCCTGCTCCTCCACACGCTCGAGCGCTCGGGCGGTGTGGCGGCGATCCGCAGGTCCTTCCATGGGGTCAGCGACGACCGGCGCGTGCAGGTCGTGATCGTGGCCTGGCTCTTCGGATCGTTCATCGAGGGCGCCGCAGGCTTCGGCACTCCGGCGGCGGTGGCGGCTCCGCTCTTGGTGGCGCTCGGGTTCCCGGCGGCCGCCTCGGTCATGATCGGCATGATGATCCAGAGCACCGCGGTCACGTTCGGCGCCGTGGGGACGCCGGTTCTGGTGGGCCTCCAGGGCGGGCTCGGCGGCGGCACATTCGATTCGGCACTGGCGGCCGCGGGCCTCACGATGATCGACTACCTGAGGCTGGTGACGGCCAAGGCGGTGCTGCTCCACGCGGCGGCCGGCATCCTCATCCCGACCTGGATGGTCGTGATGATGACGCGCTTCTTCGGCGCCAACAAATCGTGGACCGAGGGTCTCTCGATCCTCCCCTTCACGCTCTTCGGCGGCCTCGCCTTCACGGTCCCCTACATCCTCTTCGGCACCTTCCTCGGGCCGGAGTTTCCCTCGCTCCTGGGCGCTCCGGTCGGGCTGATCACGGTGGTGTGGATCGCCCGGCGCGGTTGGCTGATTCCCGAGGACACCTGGGACTTCCCCGCACGCGATACGTGGCAGGACGACTGGGTCAGCGGTATCGAGGAGGAGATGTCCGAGGTACCCGAGGGCCGAGGGGTCTCTACGGCCATGGCCTGGGCACCGTATGCGATTCTCGGCGGCCTGCTCGTGCTGACCCGCCTACCCTCCCTTCCGCTGCAGGCAATGCTGCAGAGCGCTGCGGTGACCGTCTCCTGGAACGACATCTTCGGCTCCGGCATCGACGCGAGCACGACCCCGCTCTACCTGCCGGGCTTCGTTCTCATCGTCGTCGTCCTCATCACGAAGTTCCTCCACGGGATGGACGGCTCACAGCTCGGGGAGGCGTTCCGTTCCTCCACGAAGGTCCTCGTGGGGGCGGGCATCGTGCTCGTCTTCACCGTCCCGATGGTGCGCGTCTACATCAACTCGGACGTGAACGGCGCGGGGCTGGCTTCGATGCCCCTCGCGATGGCCGAGTGGGTCGCGGGCAACGTCGGGCAGGTCTGGCCGTTCTTCGCCGGAATGACCGGAGCGCTCGGAGCGTTCATCGCGGGCTCGAACACGGTCAGCAATCTGATGTTCTCCGCGTTCCAATACGGCGTCGCCGAGCGCCTGGCGATGTCCTCCGTGATTATCGTCGCGCTGCAGGCGGTCGGGGCCGCGGCGGGCAACATGGTCGCCATCCACAACGTGGTCGCGGCGTCCGCCACCGTGGGCCTGCTCGGCAAGGAGGGGGCGACGCTGCGAAAGACCATCCTGCCGACGATCTACTATCTGCTCGTCATCGGCATCCTCGGTATGATCGCCGTTCACGTCTTCGGGGTGACGGACCCACTGATGGGCGTACAGTGACGGGCCGCAGCGGCTGCTTGCTGAGCGGCGAGACGACCCCCTAATCTTGCCGGCCCGCCGGATCTCAAACCAACCAGGAGGCTCCATGCGCGGACGGGTCATGCAGATGCCGCTCCTCGTCTCTTCGCTCATCGAGCACGCAGCTCACGTCCACGGGGACCGGGAAGTCGTGAGCCGCGTGATGGACGGGTCCGTGCACCGCAGCACGTGGGGCACCGTGCGCAACCGGGCGAAGCGACTCGCGGGCGCGCTCCAGGGCCGCGGGATCGAACTGTCCGACCGCGTCGCGACCTTCGCCTGGAATACCCACCGACATCTCGAGGTCTACTACGCCGCGTCGGGCATGGGCGCGATCTGCCACACGGTGAATCCGAGGCTCCACCCGACTCAGCTCGTCTACATCCTCAACCACGCAGCGGACCGTGTGATCTTCCTCGATCCGCCGTTCATTCCGTTGCTCGAGGCCGTGGTCGACAAGCTGGAGTCGATGGAGGCGTACGTGGTCATGTGCGACTCGGACGAGCTCCCGGGCAGCAAGCTCCCCAACGCGATCGCGTACGAGGACTTCCTGGCCGAGCACGACGGCGACTACGAATGGCCGGAGCTCGACGAGAGCCTGGCCACGGCGCTCTGCTACACCTCCGGCACGACGGGTAATCCGAAGGGCGCGCTCTACAGCCATCGCTCGACGGTCCTGCACGCGTACGGAATCATGTCTCCGGACGTGTTCAGGCTGAGCCGCGCATCCAGCGTGATGCCCATCGTCCCGCTCTTCCATGCCTCGGGCTGGGGGCTGCCGTACGGCGCAGCGGCCACGGGGGCCAAGCTGGTCTTTCCCGGCGCGCAGCTCGATCCCACGTCGATCACCGAGCTGCTCGAGCACGAGGGCGTGACCCACTGCGCGGGCGTCCCGTCAGTCTTCATCCCGCTGCTGAAGCACTGGCGGGACGGAGGCGGTGAGCGACCGGACGACCTCGAGCTGATGGTCATCGGCGGATCCGCGCCGGCACGCTCCCTCATCGAGTCGATCGAAGGGGAGTTCGGCATCGAGTTCCGCCACGCATGGGGCATGACCGAGACCAGCCCGCTCGGATCCACCAATGTGCTGACGCCCGAGCAGAAGGCCCTCTCACCCAAGGTGCGCTCGCTGCATCACCTCAAGCAGGGGCGTCCGCCGTTCGGGGTTCAGCTCCGCATCGTCGGCCAGGACGGCGAGGTGCTGCCCAACGACGGCGAGGCGTTCGGCGAGCTGCAGGTGCGGGGACCGTGGGTCGTGGACGGCTACTTCGAGGACGACACCGACCGGCTCACCGCCGATGGCTGGTTCCCCACCGGAGACGTCTGCACACTCGACCCCGACTGCAACATCCGGATCACCGACCGCACCAAGGACCTGATCAAATCGGGAGGCGAGTGGATCAGCTCCATCGACGTGGAGAACACGGCGATGGGGCACCCCGGAATCACCATGGCTGCCGTCATCGGAGTCCCGCACGAGAAGTGGGTCGAGCGACCGATCCTCATCGCCGTGGCCGCCACCGATCCGCCCCCGTCCAAGGACAGCGTTCTCGAGCACCTCGGTGAGTCGCTGGCGAAGTGGCAGCTTCCCGACGAGGTCATCTTCGTCGATGCGCTGCCGATGGGTGCGACGGGCAAGGTGCAGAAGACGAAGTTGAGGGAAGAGTACGCGAGCTGATCCACTTTCACAGGAAATCGACCATGAGCAAGCGACGTGTGAGCGTCTGGGCGGGTCGTGGGACCGTGCTGGTTCTGCTGGTGGCGGCGGCCGGGTGCTACCGCCACTCGTTCACGGTGGGGAGCGGGGCCCCCATGGCCCCGGTTTCGGTGGAGCAGTGGCGGCACCACTGGCTCTTTGGCCTGATCAGCCCCGACCGGGAGCTCGAGCTGAGCCAGATGTGCCCGTCGGGCAACGCGACGATCGAAGTGGAGCAGAGCTTCCTGAACGGTCTGGTCGCCGCGCTGACCGGCGCGATCTACTCCCCGACCACGGTCCGGGTGCGGTGTGCGCGAGGCACAGCCTCTTTGGACATCGAGCCCGAGAATCTCACGGGTCTCGCGTCCGATCCGGACTTCCTGGCCTGGGTCGCTGAGGTCGCTCCCGACAGGCTCGAGGACATCGAGAACGCGCGGCGTGACCACGTCGCGCAATGACGCCCTGACCGGGCAGGGTGAGCTCGCTTTGCCCGGCCTTTTTGGGCGGCGCGATTTTCGCTACCATCTGTCCTCATGAGTCAAGACTGCCCCATCGATCACGACGCGGCCGAGCGCACCGTCGAGCGGCTGCCGAGCCCATTGCGCCGTGCCGTCTACTTCACCGTGGGCGCGACGAGCGTCGTGCTGGGCGTCATCGGGATCTTCGTCCCTCTGTGGCCGACGACGTGCTTCCTGCTGCTCGCTGGATGGTGCTTCGCACGAAGCTCACAACGCGCCGAACGTTGGCTCCACGAGAATCGGCTCTTCGGCAAGTATCTGAGCGACTACCGGAACAACGGGATCATCTCGCCGCGGGTCAGGATGACGTCCGTCACGGTGCTCTGGCTCTTCATCGGCGTGTCGGCGATCCTGCTCATGAGCCGCCTGTGGGCCGTGGCGATTCTGCTGTTCGTGGCCCTGGCCGTGACCGCTCACCTCTACTCGCTGCCGACCGAAGCTCGGGTCTCCTCGGGAGACTGACGCTCGTCCGGACCGGTCAGCTCCCCGGTCCACAGCCACGCGAGTAATCCCAGTACCAGCGCGGCGATCAACCCACCCAGCCGTGCATCCGCGTAGGGACCCGACCAGGTGGAGACCACGGTCGTGACCGCGAATACGGCGGCCACCATGCTCGGCACCAGCCCGGGCCGCTGAAAGCAGACGAGCAACGCACCCGTGAATCCGGCGGCCATGACGAGGGCGCCTACCACCCAGGTCGCGGCCGACGCCTGCAGCTCGGTCGGAACGAGCACCACCGCCGCTGCGACGACGAGAGACCAGATGGTCGAGCTCACGAAGCCGTACTGGCCGAACCGCTTACGCGCACCCGCCAGTACGAGAACGGCGCTGGTCGTGAGCAGGAAGGCCGCCACCACGCTCACGGAAGCCGACAGGAGCGGCACGGCCGAGACCGCTCCGAAGTAAGCCGCGCCCGGCGGGCTGGGCACGAGCGTCGAGCCGAGCAGCGCCAGGCCGGCCAGCGCGAGACCGAACGCGCCCCCCACCCCGACGGGGCTTCCCTCGCTCGGCACGCGCCCCAGCCAAGCATGCGCGAGGCTCCCGACGAGGCCCACGGCCGGCGCGACCAGACAAGCCGCCAGGGCGAGGCCGATGACCGTCGCTCCGGCCTGGAAGCTCCAGGGTTGGCTCGTGGCGAACGTGGCCACCGTGGCCGGCCAATCGTTCGCGGACGACGCAGCCATCGCGACGAACGCCGTAGCGGTGAGCTTCCACAGCACGCCCGTGGGGAGTCGCCCTCGGCTCCACACGACGACGCCGGTGACGGCCATGCCCCCGAAGCCGACGAGCAAGAGCAGCGCCAG
>JASFUR010000120.1:0-8575 GCA_050050215.1 Gemmatimonadota bacterium | reverse complement strand
GTTCAGGCCCGCGCCCGATCGGGTGCAGGCGGGGGACTCGATCCTCGTAAGCGGTCCGTTGGGCCGGCACGGCATGGCGATCATGGCCGTGCGCGAGGGCCTCGCATTCGACGCGGACATCGAGAGCGACACGGCGTCGCTGTCTCCGGTCGTGGAAGCCCTCCGGGAGGCGCTGGGCGATTCGGTCCGATGCCTCCGCGACGCCACCCGGGGAGGCCTCGCCTCCTCGCTGAACGAGATCGCCAAGGCGTCTTCGGTCGGAATGGAGCTGTCGGGCGATCTGCCCGTTCCTCCGGCCGTGGAGGCGGCTTGCGAGATGTTGGGCCTGGATCCCCTCTATGTCGCCAACGAGGGGGTCATGGTCGCGTTCGTCGCGCCGGAGGCGGAGGCGGAGGCACTTGAAGCGATGCGGGCCCACGGCGTGGGCGCGTCGGCTGCCAGGGTCGGAACGGTCGTGCCCGAACATCCTGGGATGGTCGTGCTGCGCACGGGACTCGGCGGCACCCGTGTGGTGGACATGCTGCCGGGAGATCAGCTCCCGCGAATCTGTTGAACAGAGGAGATCGAGAGATGAAGACCATCATGACGCGGTGCGCGATGATCGTGGGAGCGCTCTCCGCAGCGAGCCCCGCGGCTGTCTTCGCACACGACGGCCACGCGGGACACCACGGCTGGCTGGCCGGCGCGATGCAGCCGCTACTGAGCCTGGATCACTTCCTCGCGGCCCTGTTCGTCATGGCCGTCCTGTCGGTCGGGCTCACCGCGATGCTCCGCCGACGCGAGACCGGGGACAGGGAGCGGTGGTACTGAGCTCCGGCAGTCCTGCTCGGTAGCTTCAGCGCAGTACGAAGGCCGCGTCCGGCTCGAATAGCCGGACGCGGCCTCTGTTCGCTCCTACCGCTTCGTCACTCCGACAGCGTCGTGTGACAGCCGGCGCAATCGTTGGCGTCCACGACCCACAGATGGGCCGAGTGACACGTCCCGCACTCCTGCACCACCCCGGCGGGAAGCCCGTCGTGCATCGGCGTGAGCTCCTCCGGTGACGTATGGCATCCTCCCGAAGTGCACGTCTCGAAGGCCGCGGCCGGCGTCGTCTGCGTGTGCGGGTTGTGGCACGCGCCACAGACCGCGTCGTGCGGATCCGACGGCGACACGTACTCGTCGATCAGCGTCTGCATCTGGTGGCAGCTTCCGCACGTGTTGGCGTCCGGAACCAGAGGCCCACCCAGTGAAGCCGAGGCGGTCTGCACCACGGTCTCGTCCGTCACCGGCGCGGTGAACTGGTGACATCCGAGACAGTGGAAGGTGGTCTCCGCCCCCGACATGTCCCCCAGCGCCATCCGCGTGTCCTCGACGTCGTGGCATGCCGACTGCGCGCATGTCTGCTGAGCCGGCACGAACCGGTGCACCTCCTGCCCGTGGCACGTCACACACTGGACGCCCGCCAATGCGGTCGTATCCCCGTTCAGGTGGAGGTCGTGTCCCTGGGTCGAGATGATCGACTGCCAGGTGTCCTCCGGATCCTCCTGGATATGGCACTCGGCACAAACACCGGTGGGCACGCGGGAATGCGGACCGATCTCCTGGGGCCGCTCCAGCACCCACAGATACAGCTGCCGCATGCTCGCCGTGATCGGCTGCTGGTGGCAGTCGTGGCACTCGAGCTGGCTGTGCTCACTCTCGGTGAAGCGCACGAACGCCGGCCCCATCACGTGACAACCCGTGCAGAAGCCGTTGTCGTGCTGCACGTAGTGCCAGCCCCACGCCCCCGCGCCCGCACCGGCGACCGCCATGAAGACGACCACCCCCGCCGCCCACGCGTATACGATGCGCGGGCGCGTGGTCAGCCAGGTCCAGACCGGCTGGCGATGGCGCCAGCCGTAGTAGGCCAGAACCCCCGCGACGAGGATACCGACCAAGACCCCGGCGATCTGCAGCGGCTGGGGAAAATCGAGAAAGAAACGCGCGATGCTCGCGATTCCACCCGGCAGGGGCGACTCCAGCGACGCTGGATCCGGCACCTCCTGGAGGAGCGCGACGGCGGGCATGCTGAGCAACACTTCGGGACCTCCTCGGCGAGGTCGAGTTACCCTCTAATTTACTGCGATTGGCTCTCCGGATGTATCCGTCAGGTCGGGAGGAGTGGGTCGCTCCAGGGGCGCGAGCCGCGGCTCGGCCCCCAGCCAGTAGAGCCCGTTCGCCATGATGCAGAACCCCGTCGCCGCGAACCATACCATGGCGGTGCCGACGAAGCCCGTGAACGCTAGCCACCATGGGCTGTGGACCAGCGAGAGCACCGAGGCAATCGAGATGTTGATGCCGACCGCAACATAGATGCGACGTTCCAGATACCACGAGTCGGTGCGCATCCTGTACGTCTTGGACTCGTTCACCGTTCCGAGAGCCGGCTGAAAGCCGAGCCTGCTGAGCACGTTGCCGACGATACAGTAGCCCGTCAGCCCCACCGTGATCGACGCGGCACCCGTGGCGATCACCAGCAGCACCCACCGCGCGTCGGCCCACAGCGCCAGCGCCGTACCGGCGAGGAGCACGATGCCGGCGACCATCCACACGGTTCGCTCGATGTACCACTGGTTGGTGGGAACGATGTAGATGCCCTTTCGAAACGCCATCGAGACCTCCTCGCTTAGTGTGTGACGGGAGCGAATTCACAGGTGGTGCGCGCCACGTATGTCGTGAATAGGACGGGTGTCCGGCCCCGAATCAAGGGGAGTCGCCGGGACTGGCCGCTCCGCGTCTTCTCGGGGCAGAATGTCCCGCGCAGCCGCGCCTGGATCGGACCTTTCGTCCCTGGCGTGCGGAGGGAAGCCTCTGGAGGCCGCGACGGGCTGGCCCGCTTCTTGTTCCAAATCGTGCATGGCGATCCGTGGGCCCGCGGCTCTCAGCGCGCCATTCGAAGACACGTCCCGGAACGGCGTTGGGGAGGGCCTCGACTCGATCCGGGGAGCAGAAATAGGGGGGTATCATGCGTAGGCCGAGAATGCTGGCTCTATACGTCGGACTCGGTATGCTCGCCGCACCGGCTGGGGTGACGGCGCAGGAGCCCATGAGACAGCATCAGCAGCAACAGCAGATGCAGCAGCAACAGCAGATGCTGCGCATGCAGGAGCAGGTTCATCAACTGAACCAGACCATGGAGCGCATGGCGGGCGTCCAGCAGCGGGCGCATCTGATGGAGCACCGCATCGCGCAGTCGATGGAGCGCATCCGGGAGCGTGCCGACCTCGCCGGCCAAAACACCCTCGAGCTCCGAAATCAGGAGCGGATGAGGAACATGGCTCAGGCCATGAGCGAGGGTGCGCAAGAGATGCAGCGTGCCATGGAGCAACTCAGGAACATGGCGGGTGAGCCCGGCGCAATCATGGATCGGGACATGGAACGCGACATGGTCCGCCTGCGCGAGCACTGGCAGGAGATGGCCGGTGAGTACGAGCAAGGGCTGCAGATCATGGACCGACTACGCGACCGAATCCACCAGCCGCAGAACCTGGAGGAGGGACCCGCGGGCGAGCGCTGACATGATCGACGCGCCGTCCCGTTGATGGTCACGGGCCAGCGCCTCTTCGGAGACGCTGGCTCGGTTCGTACGGGATGCCGGCAGCTTCGCTGTCACTCCGCGAAGCTCTGCCTATACTTCGCAGCGATCGTGCGCCTCATACATACGAGCCATCCGTGTTCGATCTGATCCTCCTCCTCCTCGGCCTCCTCGGTCTCTGGGGCGGCACGCTGCTCACCGTGAATGGAGCGGTGGCCCTGAGCGAGCGACACGGCCTGTCGCAAGGCTTCGTCGGCCTCACCATCCTGGCCATGGGCACGGACCTGCCCGAGCTGTTGGTGTCGGTGAGCGGAAGCGTACAGCAGCTCCAGGGCGTCGATGCCTCCGGCGTCATCGTGGGGAACGCCACGGGAAGCGCCATGGCACAGGGCACGCTGGTGCTCGGCGTCGCGGGGCTCGTCGGCTACCTGAGCGTGGCGCCGAAGATGGTGCGACGCGACGGGATCACGCTGCTACTCGCGATCGGCCTCGTCGCCGCGCTCGGCATCGATGGGCGCATCGGCCACTTCGAGGGGGCGGCCCTCCTCATCGCGTACCTGATCTACGTCGCTGCGTTGGTGCAGGCGGAACACCACTCCACCGAGGAGCCGGCCCGCGGCCGCGCGGGACGAATGTCCCCCGTCTTCCTGGTCGGAGTGGGGCTCGTCACCGTGATGCTCTCCGCCCACATCGTCGTGACCGAGGGCGTCGAGCTGGCCGCGCAGTGGGGCATCACGCAGACCGTACTCGGGGCCCTCATCATCGGAGCGGGCACCAGTCTTCCGGAGCTGGCCCTCTCCGTGGGAGCCGCCAAGCAGGGACACGCCAGTCTCTCGGTGGGCAACATCATCGGCAGCAACATCTTCGACCTGCTGGTCCCCGTGGGCCTCGCAGGTGCGATATCGCCCGTGTCGGTGGCCCCCTCCACGATTTGGTTCGACCTCCCGGCCATCGCCCTGGGCACGGTGGCGCTCTTGATCTTCCTGCTACGCAAGCGGGGTCTGCAGAAGCAGGAAGCCCTGGCGCTCCTGGTACTCTACGTCGGGTACGCGCTCCTTCGGATCTCGTCGGTGTTCTGACCGAGCACAAGTGGTCGCACCAATATCTTGCGACCTCCAGCATAAGTGCATCAAATTGGTGCCATGCATGCGAAAACCTCGCCGAGCGCGCCCGTGCTCTGCCTGCTAGGGCAGGACGACCGGGCCGCCACGACACGCGCCGCACACACCACCGGGTTGGAAGCCGTATTCGTGGCAAGCGTGGGACAGCTCCTGGAAGCCCTGGGGAGAGAGTCGTGGTCCGCGACGGTGCTATCCCTGGACGCCGATCAGATGGACGACCGGGTGGCCCGTAGGGTCGCGGAGCAAGGAACGGCGGGTGCGCTCATCATGACCGCGCCGGCCGTGTCCCTCGAGCGGGCGCTCCTGATGGAACGGGTGGGGGCGGTCGGCATCTTGAAAGAGCCCGTCGACGAGGAGGAGCTCGCCCGGCGCCTCGCCGCGGTCGTCGAGGAAGGTGTCGAGGTTCCGTTCCCCGAGGTCCCCGGGGCCGACTCGGACCGAGCCGCCCCCACCCTGATCGGCGAGAGCCCGGCCATGGGGAGCGTCTTCGAGACGGTCGCCCGCGTGGCCCGCTCGTCGAGCACCGTGCTGCTCAGTGGAGAGTCCGGAACCGGCAAGGAGGTCGTGGCAAGGGCGCTGCACGCGGCGAGCGAGCGCCGCGAGCGTCCGTTCGTGGCGGTGAACTGCGCGGCCATACCCGAACCGCTTCTCGAGTCCGAGCTCTTCGGGCACGAGCGCGGTGCATTCACGGGCGCCGTGGCACGTCGTGTCGGCCGCTTCGAGCGCGCCAACGGCGGAACCCTCTTCCTCGACGAGATCGGAGACATGAGCCTCGTGCTGCAGGCCAAGGTCCTCCGGGTAATCGAGGACCGCATCGTCGAGCGGGTCGGTGGGGAGCACAGCGAACCGGTGGACGTGCGACTCGTGGCCGCGACGAACCAACCCCTCGCCCGAGCGGTCGAGGAGGGGCGGTTCCGGGAAGACCTCTTTTACCGGTTGGCCGTCGTGGAGCTGCAGCTGCCGGCGCTACGCGACCGGGGCGACGACATCCGCCGGCTCGCGCTGCACTATGGTGCGTACTTCGCCGCCCGCCACGAGAAGCCCGTGCGGGCCATCACGGACAGCGCGCTGAAACGTCTTCGGGAAGCGCCGTGGCCGGGTAACGTCCGGGAGCTGCGCAACGTGATGGATCGGGCCGTGCTGCTCGCACACGGCGACGTGATCCGCTCGGCCGAGCTCCGCCTGGGGCTCGCCGCACCGAGAGGGTCGGCCCACTCGGAGACCGAAGAACCGTCCGGATATTCGCCCGAGCTGTCCCTCGAGGAGGTGGAGTCACACCACATCCGGCGGGTCCTGGGGGCGGTGCAGGGACAGATCGCCCGTGCCGCATCCACGCTCGGCATCCACCGGAATACGCTCGCCCGGAAGATGAAGCAGTACGGAATCGACGCCCATTCTTTGGACATGGATGAGGCGTGAGCGCACCAAAAGGGTGCGCAGCGCGCCGTGAACCCGCCCGCTCTGCGGGCCTGACCATAAGACACAAGTCGTTGTCCAGCTTCATGTTGTCAGGCCCATTCCGGAATTTCTGCGAACGGCACGAGCCCTGCTCCAATCAGGTCGCATGAGACGTCTCACCCTGGACGAGGTGCGGGCGTTGCTTCCCGACGTCGAGGAGCTGCGCCCCATCCTGGACGACCTCCTGAGCCGCTCCGATCCGGACGGCTCCAGGACGTGGGCGGGCTCCGGCGAGCTGGGCACGGCCGGGTCGCGCCTGTTGCCCGAGGGAGATGTCGACGAGGCCATTGCCGAGCTGGCGCGAGTGGAGTCACGACACATCGCGTCGGTGTATGCACGGATCGCGGACGCGCTGAAGGCGGCGGCCTCGGAAGATGCGCCTGCCGCTGCCCGGGCCTACCTCGAGGTCTCGGCATCCGAGGAGAATCGGGACCGGCCCGAGCGGGCAGCTGCGTGGGCCGATGCGGCGTTTCGCAGCGTCGAGGGGGAGCGTGATCGAACGCTCGCCGCGCTCGCCCTGAGAAGATCCGCACGGGCGCGGCGCGCCACGGGAAGTTTCGAGGAAGCGCTGCGGCTCTACCGCCGATCTCACGAGCTCGCTCTCGGTATGTCGGATCGCCGTGGCGCAGCCGAAGCCGCGATCGGAGCGGGGAATGTCCTCGAGGAACAGGGGCGCTGGGACGAGGCCGAGTCCTGCTACCACTCCGCGCTGGACGCGCTCGCTCCGCTGGAGGACCCCACCCCCGAGCGGTGGCACGCCCTCATCAACCTCCACATCGTGGCGCGATCCAAGGGCGAGCTGGAGGCGAGCACTCCTCTTCTCCGGGAGGCGGAGGAGGCGGCAACGTCGTGCGAAGGCGACGCGGCCGTTCCCTTCATCGAGAACGCCCGGGGCCAGCTGCTCATGGCCAAGGGCGCGTTCGAAGAAGCTGAAGACCATTTCAGGGCCGCGATCGCGGCCGCGGCGGGCGCACGGGCCCGCGTCCAAATCCGCCTGAACCTCGCCGAGTGCTTCCTGGCGCGTGGTCGCCTGCTGGACGCGGCGGAGCACGCCCGCGAGTGCGAGCGCGACGCCATTCGGTCTCGCGTGACTCCGAAGCTCCCCGAGGTCTACCGGCTATTGGGCAGGATCGCGGCCGCCGAGGGGAATCCCGACGCGTTCGTGCTCTTCGAGCGGTCGCTGGATATCGCGAAGGAGCGCACCCCCGGATCGCTGGAGGAAGCGCTCACGTTGCAGGCCTATGCGGCGGCCGAATCAGGACGCGGCGAAGCGGAGGCTGCCCGACAGCTTCGGGAGGATGCCCGGAAGATATTCGAGAGGCTGGGAATCACCCGAGAGCGACAGCGCTGGGCCGACGTGTACGGGCCGGCATCCGAGAACCAGAGCACTGCTCAGGACGGAACATGATCAGGAAGAAGAGGCTCGTAGCAGCGTCGTTCTCCGCCCTTGCCGCGGCAGCCCTGGCTGCCTGCGGCAACCTCACCGCGGGTGGACTCACGGGAGAAGCCACGGTCGTCGTGTCGGGTGATGCCGACACGCTTTCGGCGGCGGCTCTGGCCGCACCCGCCGGGGTCCACGCCGGCGCGCCCAACCGAGTTGCACCGTCCGGCCCCGCCCTCGCCGAGCACGAAGAGGTCGAGGGCCAGCTCGAGGTCGAGTTCCTGGTCTATCTGGTCGACGAGGCCGGCGAAGCGATCCAGCTCGGCGACGAAATCGAAGCGCAGGTCGACCTGAAGGGGCGCACCGAGATGGACGTCGTGGACCGACAGAGCATTCCCGCGACGCTCTACACGGAGCTCCGCCTGATCTTCACGGACATCCATGCCGAGGTCGAAGGCCTCGTGATCGACGGGACGCCGATTCCCGAGGTGCACGTCGAGCTGGAGCACTTGAGCCTGCTCGTGTCCCGACCGATCGACCTGGACGTTCAGGAAGGGGACCAGGTGGAGCTCGTCGTCGACCTCAACTCGTTGGCATGGCTGGACGCGGTAGACCCCGAGAGTGGAGCCGTAAACGAGAGCGTCTTCCAAGACCTGGTGAACGTAGTGATCAGGTAGCCGCCATCCGGGAACCTCCCGGCCCTCCCATGGCACTCAATCAATGAGGCCGTCGGATCTCCGACGCCTCGGACATCGGACATGAGGAGGGATCATGAGGAGCAGGTTCGCGGCTTCCATCGGCATGGTCGCGGCGCTTGCCTCGCTGGGCACCGGCGCGCTCGCCGCGCAGGTCCCGCAAACGCAGCAGCTGCAGCAGCAACAGCTACAGCGTATGCAGGAGCAGGTTCAGCGTCTCGACGAGACGATGCGCCAGATGACGCAGGTTCAGCAACGTGCCCAGGAGATGGAGCAGGTGATGCTCCAGCAGATGGAGCATCTTCGCCAGCAGAGCACCGCTCAAGAAGGCGCTCAGCTCATGGAGCAGGAACGCCTCCGGCAG
>JASFUR010000119.1:0-8617 GCA_050050215.1 Gemmatimonadota bacterium | reverse complement strand
ACAGGAGCGACGAAGCCGGCTCGAACCGGGTCTCTCTCATGCCGAGCGGCTCCCATACATGCTCGCGGAGGTAGACGTCGAGCGGCTCTCCCGAGATCTCCTCGACGATCCAGCCCAGCGTCATGGCGCCGATGTCGGAGTAGGTCGTCGTCACTCCCGGCGCGGTCTCGAGCGGCTCGTCGGCGACCGCGTCCTTGTACGCTTGCTCACCCTCGAGGTCGAGGAACCACGTGCGGAAGGCGGGTAAGCCGGCACGGTGGAGCAACAGTTGCCGCACGGTGACCTGGTCCTTCTGGGAGTCGCCCCCCGACCACCACGGCAGATAGGTCACCACCGGCGCGTCGAGGTCGAGCGAGCCGTCCTGGACCAGCAGCATGACTGCGGTCGTCGTGCCGACCACCTTGGTGAGCGAGGCCAGGTCGAAGATCGACGTGGGCGTCGTCGGCCGACCGCTTCCGTAGGCGAGCTCGCCGTAGCCGGCGAGGGAGACCAGCCGGCCATGACGCCCGATCGCCACCGCCACGGCCGAAGCGGCCGAGTCGGCCACCGCGGCCCGGATGATCGAGTCGACGCGGGCGAGCCCTGCCGCCGACATGCCGACCGAGGCCGGGTCCGCCACCGTCTGCTCGGCGCCATAGCCACGCGCGCGGATGGCGTCCGCGGCCATCCCCGCGGCTGCCATCGGGTCCTCGGAGTCGGCGGCCGCGACCAGGAAGCGCTCGGCGGCCCGCTCCCGGTCGAGCCCCTCGCCCAACCGGTGGTACGGAGGCAGAGGGATCGGCAGCCGGCCGTTGATCGCCTCCTCGCCGAAGAGCGCTCTGAGCGCGGCACGCTGCGAGACCTCGCGGTCGCCCCAGGCCACCAGGTAGCTCGACACGTCCGGCACGGCGGACAGCAGGTAGGGATTGCCGAACGACACCAGGACCGTGGGTCTGTCCCAGGCGCTACCCGTGATCAGCTCCCGGAGAGGCTCCGGCAGGGCGCCCGGACCGCTGCCGGCCGAAGGCGACACGTAGGCGCTGACGACCACGCGCGCCGCACCCCGGAGCCGTTCGGCGGCCGCGGCATACGTCGCCGAGTCGCTCCGCTCGTCGAGCCTCACCTCGCCCACGTCGACGAGGCGGTCCAGGAAGCCCGGCGAGAACGCCCGGCTCGCCCACAGCATGCGGGACGGAGCATAGACCACGTGCATGGTCCGCCCCACGACGGTCGGGTCGAGCGGCACCAGCCCGGCCGGATCACGCACCAGCGTGATGGAGCGGGCCGCCGCCGTGTCGGCGAAGGCCAGATGCGCACCGGAACCCACCACGTCGTCCACGCGGTCGAGGGAGACCAGGCGTTGTTGGTGCAGCCCCAGACGCGCCTTCCACTCGAGGAGGCGCCGGGCGGAGCGTTCGAGGCGATCCCGCGTCAGGCGACCGCTTCCGAGGGCATCGAGCATCGCCGAAATGGCTTCGTCGACGTCGGCCGGATAGAGGATGACGTCGGCACCGGCCTCGACTGCCCGCACGACGGCCTCGCCCGCGCCGTACATGTCGGTGATCGCCCTCATGGTGAGCGCGTCCGTGAAGAGCACGCCGTCGAAGCCGAGGTCGTCTCGGAGGAGGCCGGTCAGGAACTCGGGCGAGAGCGTAGCCGGAGGTGCACCGATACCGAGCACGCCAGGGACCTGGACGTGCGCGGTCATGATGCCGTCGACGCCGACGTCGATCGCCCTTTTGAACGGCACGAGCTCGAGCCGGTCGAGACGCTCGCGGTCGGCCTCCACGACGGGGAGTCCGAGGTGCGAGTCGGTCCCGGTATCGCCGTGGCCGGGGAAGTGCTTCCCCGTGCTGAACGCCCCACCCTCGTGGGCGCCACGAATGAACGCCGCCCCGAGCTCGGCTACCGCCTCCGGATCCGCGCCGAACGAGCGGGTCGCGATGACCGGGTTGTCGGGGTTCGAGTTCACGTCGAGCACGGGCGCGAACAGGAGGTGGACGCCGCTCGCCCTCGCCTCCTCGGCCGTGATGCGCCCATACTCGTACGCGAAGCGGTCGTCGCCGATCGCCCCGAACGCCATCGTCGGCGGAAACTCCGTCCCCCCACCCTGGGGGAGCATCGACGGCAGCGCGTACGAGCCGTTGATGCGCATGCCCGGTCCGCCGTTCTCGAAGTCGGCCGCGACGAGGAGCGGCACGTCGGCGAGCTCCTGCAGGTCGTTGAGCTTGGCGGCGTAGGCGTGAGGCGTTCCGATGGAGGGCAGCACACCCCCGATGTGGTCCTCGACGACGAGACGGCGCAACTCGTCGAACTCGGGGCTGGACGGGGATACGTAGCCCCCGGGGATCCACTGGATGACGAGCTGACCGACCAGCTCCGCGTCGGTGAAGGCCGCAAGTGTGTGATCGACCCAGGCCCTGGCGTCGGCGTCGAGCGCCGACGCGGGAGGCGGCGGCACGGGAAGGGGCGCCGTCCCGGTCCCACCAGCGCACGATGTCAGGCCGAGGGCGAGAGCCCCCGTCCAGAGCCACCGTGCGTCACCGGCCACCGGCAGCCTCGATCCTCTGCGGAATCGTGATGCCATCGCCCAGCGCGAAAACCGGCGGGATGCGGGTGGGCACACGGCCCAAGACGTCGAACTCCCCGAGGAGCGCGCCGGCAGCCGCCCGCTGGGTCGCCTCGGACCCGTTCCAGGCCAACATGTACGCTTGGGTCTGCGGGAACTCGGAGATCAGATAGGGATTGCCGAACGAGACGACCACGTGCGGCACGCCCATACGGTCCAGGTCCCCGATGAAGGCCGCCATGTCGTCCCGATCGTCGACGGCGCCTGCGTAGGACGAGTACAGACCGACGACGACCAGATCCCTGCCGCTCGCCAGGCGCAGCGCGCGCTCGTAGTCCTCTTCCTCCGCTCCGGACTCGATCTCGTAGCTCCGCATGCGCGGGTATGTGTCACGCATGACCGTGTTGAAGTAGCGCCCGGCCAGCAGGTCCGACCCGCGCCGGATCGTAACGGACAGGACCGAGGCGGTACGCGTGCCCCGGAGCGGGAGCAGGTTGGAGCCGTTCTTGAGGATCGTGATCGACTTCCTGGCGATCTCGTCGGCGACGGCGATGTGCTCCGGCGTGCCGACGAGGCGGCCCACCATCTCGAGTGGCACCGTGCGCTCCTCGTCGAGCCCGACACGGGCCTTGGCGCCGAGCACCCGACGAACGGACTCGTCGACGCGGGCCTCGCTCACCCTGCCCGACTCGACGGCCTCCACGATGCCGTCGACCGCGGCTCCGACGTTGGGCGGCATCAGGATGACGTCTGCGCCGGCCTCGAGAGCCAACACCGCCGCTTCTCCCGCGCTGTGCCGCCGCGCGATCGCGCTCATGTCCATGGCGTCGGTGAAGATGATGCCGTCGAACCCGAGCTCCTCCCGCAGCACCGTGGTGAGCACCATCGGCGACAAGGTCGAGGGCTCGCGGATGCCACCGTTGAGGGCCGGCACGGAAATGTGGGCGGTCATGATCGCCCCGATCCCGGCGTCGATCGCGGCCTTGAAGGGGCGGAGCTCCACGGAGTCCATGCGGGCCCGGTCGTGTCGGATCACGGGCAGCGCGAGATGCGAGTCGGTGTCGGTGTCGCCGTGGCCCGGGAAGTGCTTGCCGGTGGCGATCGCGCCGTTGTCCTGGATGCCCTCGATGAAGGCGATCCCCATGCGAGAAACCTCGACCGGGTCCTCGCCGAACGAGCGCACGTTGATGATCGGGTTGTCGGGGTTGTTGTTCACGTCCAGCACCGGAGCGAACGGAACGTGGATCCCGACCGCCCTGGCCTCGATCGCGGTGACGCGGCCCATCTCGTACGCCAGATCCTCGTCGCCCGCGGCGCCGACGGCCATCAGCGACGGAAAATTCGTGGCCCCGCCCAGCTCGATGTTGCCGGGCATGTAGACCGCGCCGCGCATGCGGAACCCGGCCCCCGTCTCCAGGTCCGCCGCGACCAGGAGGGGGATCTTCGCGTGGCCCTGCAGGTCGTTCAGCTTGGCGGCCACCTCGACCGGCGTGCCGACCGACATGATGACGCCGCCGATGCCTTCCTCCTCGATGTAGTCGACCACGCGTTCGTGGCTCGGCGAGCCTTCCGGAGCGAAGTCGCCCAGCACCCATGGCATCATGAGTTGGCCGACCTTCTCGCGGAGCGTCAGCTGTTGCAGCGTCCGCTCCACCCAGGAGAGCACCACGGGCTCGGGCGGCACCGACTCCGGCGGCTCCTCGAGCTCCGTGGGCGACGGGGTCGCTCCCTCGAAGACCTCTACCGGCTCCGCGGCGGGCTCCTCGACCGGCGGAGGCGGATCTTCGGGCCCTCCAAGGAACGGCAGGCCGCACGCGGCGAGACCCAGCCAGAGCGCACCCGCCCCCAGAGCGCGGACGCCGCCGCGGTTCGAGGGGCCCAGAGGCTGGTTCATGGGACTGAGTATCGGTGCAGGGTCGGATTGCGTTGACGGCGCCCAATGTGGGGCCGAAGCTTGCCACATGTCACGAGCCATGTGCGCATCGCCTCGACGCAGGGCCGCAAGCCGCCCGAGCGTTGGAAGCCTTTCCAATATACGGTGTTACCATGCCGTCGCGCCTCTGTTTTTTTCGGGGCTCGTCCTGTCGGCGGCGTGCGGAGCCGGTGCGCCGGATGCCGCCCGGGCCGAAACGGCATCCGGGGCCTCGATCGAGTCTTCCGCCGAGCAGACGGTCGTCCGGCCGGGAATCGAGGTCCTGCTCTCGGACTCCCTCCATCTCGTGGAGGGTCGCCGTGTCGGGCTCGTGACGAACCACACCGGCATGGACAGCCGGGGGCGCTCGGACATCGACCTGCTCATCGAGCAACCGGGGGTGCGGCTCGTGGCGCTCTTCGGGCCGGAGCACGGCATCCGCGGCGACATCCAGGACGGGATCGCGATCGCGAGCGACGTGGACGAGCGCACAGGCATCCCCGTGCATTCCCTCTACGGCTCGGCGTCCGCGCGGAAGCCCTCCCCCGAGCAACTCGAGGGGCTCGACGTCCTCCTCTTCGACATGCAGGACATCGGTGCCCGCTACTACACCTACATGTCGACCATGGCTCTGGCGATGGAGGCGGCCGGCGAGAACGGCATACCGTTCGTCGTACTCGATCGGCCCAACCCTATCCGCGGGGACGTCGTGCAGGGCAACGTCCTCGACCCGGACTTCAGCACGTTCGTGGGCATGTTTCCGGTTCCGATGCGGCACGGGATGACGCCCGGGGAGCTGGCGGGCATGTACGTGGGTCACTTCGAGATCGAGGTCGAGCTCCACGTGGTTCCGATCGATGGCTGGGAGCGGTCACTCCCCTTCGACGAGACCGGGCTCCCGTGGGTCGCCCCGTCCACGAACATGCCCTCGCTCACGAGCGCGCTCGCCTATCCGGGGACGTGCCTCTTCGAGGGCACGGTCCTCTCCGTGGGCCGGGGAACCGAGCGCGCGTTCCAGTGGGTCGGCGCGCCGTGGATCGACGGGACGTCGCTGGCCGACGCGCTGAACACCTATGGCTTCGCGGACGTGCGATTCGAGCCCGTCACGTTCACCCCCGAGACACCGAGCGACGCCAAGTTCGACGGCGTCGAGGTACACGGGGTGCGCGTCGTCTCCGAGTCCAGCGCCTACGACGCGCCCCGAGTCGCCGTCGCGATGCTCGTCGAAGCCCGGAAGGCCTCGGGAGACCGCTGGGAATGGACCGGGACGATCGACCGTCTGGCCGGTACGGACGCCCTGCGCCTGGGTGTGGACGCTGGCCGGACGCTGCAAGAGCTCACTGCCGGTTGGGACGAGGAGCTGCGGGCCTTCGAGCGACTGAGAGCCCCCTACCTGCTGTACTGAGCGGGCCGGCCGACACTGTCCGTGGGCCGCCCGCCGAAAAGCTGTCCCGCCCCAAAGCCCATAGGTACGTTGGATCAGGCACCCTTCCACCCCCTGGAGAATGGATCATGAGCGTCCGCCCCGTGCTGCTACTCCTTGCCCTCCTGGTCACCGTCGTCCCGGTGGCAGAGGCCCAGAACGTCGGCGCCTCGCCGAACTTCGGCGACCTGCGCCTCAAGGAGGGTTTCATGCCCGACCCGCAGACCGTGTCGGTCACGTCGGGCGGCGGCATCGAGGTGGAGGTGAGCGGCTGCTCGTACGGATACGTGTCCGAGGCGCCCGACGTCGACCTCTACTACACGACGACCAGCGGGTCCTCGCTCTACATCTACGCCGAGGGCGAGGGGGACACGATGCTGCTCGTGAACACGCCCAGCGGTGAGTGGGTGTGCGACGACGACAGCCACGACGATCTCGATCCGATCATCCGGTTCCCCAACGCCGACGACGGGCTCTACGACATCTGGGTCGGCTCGTACTCGCAGGAGAACCACTCGGCCACGCTCTACGTGTCCGAGATCGATCCGGACGGGGGCAGCTCGACCTCGTCGGGATCACCGGATATCTCGGCCGCTCCGACGTTCGGGAGGGTCGAGCTGGATGCCGGCTTCACGCCTGACCCACACATCGTGGAGTTGCGTGCGGGCGGGAGCATCGCAGTCGATGTCGGCTCGTGCGACTACGGCTACGTCGCGAGCGCACCGGACGTGGACCTGTACTTCGATGCGGACGGCGGCGGAAACCTGTACATCTATGTCGAGTCGGATGACGACACGACGCTGCTCATCAACCGCCCGGACGGAAACTGGCTCTGCGACGACGACGGGCATGGAAGCCTCGACCCGATCGTCGAAGTGCCCAAGGCGGCTAGCGGCCTCTACGACATCTGGGTCGGCACCTACGGGGATGACCTGGCCGACGCGCGACTCTATATCTCGGAGGTCGATCCGCGATAACAGCGAGCGGTCGGCCGCACCGCAACGACAGAAAAGGACCAGCCATGCCGGGCCTCGAGAGCACACCGGATATGAACGACCTGCGGATGTCGGAGGAGGCGCGACCTCTCTTCGAGCAGGTGAGAGCCTTCGTCCGGGAGGAGGTCGAGCCCGTGACGGCGGAGTTCTTCAGGCTCGGCGAGGATCGGGAGGACCGCTGGTCGTTCCCTCCCGCCCAACTCGAGCTCCTCGACGGCCTCAAGGCGAAAGCGAAGGCACAGGGGCTCTGGAACTTCTTCCTTCCGGACGCGGAATCGGGAGAAGGGCTCAAGAACCTCGACTACGCGTACATCGCGGCCGAGCTGGGGAAGAACCCGATCGCGTCGGAGTGCCTCAACTGCTCGGCGCCGGACACGGGCAACATGGAGGTGCTCGAGCGCGTGGGTACCCCCCAGCAGAAGGAGCGCTGGCTCAAGCCGCTTCTCGCCGGGGAGATCCGCTCCGCCTTCGCGATGAGCGAGCCCGACCTCGCTTCGTCGGACGCCAAGAACATCGCCTGCCGCGCCGAGCTCGACGGCGACGAGTGGGTCATCAACGGCGAGAAGTTCTACATCTCCGGAGCCGGGGACCCGCGCTGCAAGATACTGATCGTCATGGTCCAGACGAGCCCGGACGCCGAGCCCCACCTGCGCCAGTCGCAGATCCTCGTGCCCACGGACACGCCCGGCTACGAGTGCCTCGGCCCCATGAACGTCTTCGGCGACGACGATGCGCCGCACGGGCACATGCATCTGCGCTTCACGGACTGCCGGGTGCCGAAGGACAACATCCTCCTGGGCGAGGGGAGGGGCTTCGAGATCTCCCAGCTGCGCCTGGGGCCGGGCCGCATCCACCACTGCATGCGCTCGCTGGGGGCGGCCGAGAAGGCGATCGAGCTGATGGCGAAGCGTGGCCTGTCGCGCGAGGCCTTCGGCAAGCAGATCGCGAAGCTCGGAAAGAACACAGAGGTCATCGCCAAGGCGCGCATCGAGGTCGAGTCGATGCGGCTCATGGTCCTCAAGGCGGCCAAGGCGATGGACGAGCTGGGCAACCGTGAAGCACGCGTCTGGGTGAGCGCGGTCAAGGCACTCGTGCCGGTCCGGGTCTGCCAGATCATCGACGACGCCATCCAGATGCACGGCGCCGCGGGCGTGTCACAGTGGACTCCCCTGGCCCAGATGTACACGAAGCAACGTACGCTCCGGCTCGCCGACGGCCCCGACGAGGTGCACTGGTTCGTCGTCGGCCGCGCCGAGCTGCAGAGATGGGAGGCCGAAGGGGCTGCCGACTACGATCCGAAGCAGCAGTACGAGGAGAACCAAGAGAAGGGGCTGGTCTTCAGCGGGCCGTAGGGAAGCGGAGCTCGGTTCCGATCTCCGGGCGCCACCACTCCCCGTCGAAGACACGTCCCAGCCGCGCCTCGAAGTGTCGCAGATCGGCGAGCCGGATCGAGCGGGTCGGCTCGTCGATGGGCGTGAAGAAGTCCTCCCAGTGCCCTAACAGCACCCACCTCGGGCGCAGGTTCTCGATGAAGGCCTCGGGGTGCCAGTCGACCTGATCGAACGTGGACGGGACCAAGATCGCGACGTCCACCCGGCGTTGCGCGATGACCTCGTCGGGCGCGAAACCCGCCGGAGGCGGGGCGACGGCGTCCTGGTAGTAGATGCGGAACGCGACCGAATCCGGACTCGACTCCGACATGAAGTCGACGAGGTAGGCCACGGTCTGGCCGGCGACCC
>JASFUR010000118.1:0-8651 GCA_050050215.1 Gemmatimonadota bacterium | reverse complement strand
CCAGTCACCGCGCAGGAGGGCGCCCCACACACCGGTGTCGAGGACCGCTCGCCTCACGGCGTCGGCGGTCGCCACGGGGATGATGTAGTACGGCAGGCCGCATGAGACCCGCTCCGGCTCGAGCCCCTCGGGACATAGCTCGTCGGCGTCGAGGCTCACCATGCGCGCCAGGTCGGCAACGTCTTCGGGAGCGGGCCGATGCTCGGGGAGCATGGCCGTGGTGAAGCGCGCGAACACCGGCCTCCCCGCCTCGTACGTCACCTCCACCGGTACCGGGCCGACGTTCTCCTCGAGCACCAGGGTGCGGCGGCCTTCGACGGGGGCGTCCTCGCCCGAGGCCAGGAAGATCGCGCTGCCCACGGTCGGGTGTCCCGCGAACGGGACCTCGACCTTCGGGGTGAAGATCCGGACGCGCGCGGTGCCCCCGGCGGTCTCCGGCGGGCCGAGGAAGACGGACTCCGACAGGTTCATCTCGAGCGCGATACGCTGCATGAGATCGGTCGGCAGGTGGGCGGCATCCGGAAAGACGCCCAGCGGGTTGCCGCCGAAGGTCCGGTCCGTGAAGACGTCGAGCGTGTGGAAGGGAAGCTCCATGGACGAATCTCGCCCCGGGACTCGAAATCGGGCAACGTGGCCCGCCATTGTGCGTGAACATCTGCGGGGCCGCTCGGGTCCTACGTGTGGAGCCATGCTCGTCGGGCAGCCCGAATGCTGCGGGCCGCTCGCGTCCCGAGGAGGCGGATCCCATGTTGAGAGCCGACCATTGACCGGTCCGAGTCGTACAGAGAGTCGAGGTGACGGATGACCCTCTCGCGCAGGGAGGCCATCAGGTTGGGTGTGGGCCTGGGAGCTCTGGGCCTGCTCGACGCACGTCGTCTGTGGGCCTGGCAGGAGGCCTCGTTGATCACCAAGCCGATCCCGTCCACGGGTGAGCGGATTCCGGTGATCGGGCTCGGCTCGGCCCGTACCTTCAATCTGGACCCGTCGAGCGCTGAAGCGGCGGAGCCGCTCCGGGTGGTGCGTCTCTTCGAGGAGCACCGCGGGACCGTGATCGACACCGCCCCGTCGTACGGCCGCTCCGAGGCGTTCGTGGGCCGCGCCGTGGGCGAGATCGACGCGGCGGGGGACCTCTTTCTGGCTACGAAGGTGAACGTCGAAGGCCGAGGCATGGACGCCGCCCTGGCCCAGATGGAGGAGTCGTCTCGTGTGCTCGGCAAGCGCACGGTGGATCTCATGCAGGTCTGGAATCTCGGCGACAACTTCCGGAGCCTGGGCGACCGCTACCTGGCGGCGCACCTCGAAGCCGTGCGGGAGTGGAAGCGTCGGGGACGGACGCGCTACATCGGCATCACGACGTCCTTCGCCCAGCAGTACGGTCTCGTGGAGGCCGCGCTGCGGCGCGAGGAGCTGGATTTCGTCCAGCTGGACTACTCGATCGGCGATCGAGAGCCGGAGCAGCGGCTCCTGCCCCTCGCGGCCGACCGCGGTGTCGCCGTTCTGGTCAATCAGCCGTTCTCGACGGGAGGGCTCTTCTCACGCGTGGCCGGCAGGGAGCTGCCCACGTGGGCGGAGGACTTCGACTGCGACAGCTGGGCGCAGTTCTTCCTCAAGTACATCGTGTCGCACCCCGCCGTGACGTGCGCCATTCCGGCGACGAGCGACCCCGAGCACCTCGTGGACAACATGGGCGCGTCCGTCGGGCGACTCCCCGACGAGAGTGAGCGCCGGCGCATGGTGGAGGTTTTCGAGGCGCTCTGACGCAGCGAGGGGCCCCCGCCGTCCGTGGCGGGAACCCCTCCATTCTGCTCGGAGCGTCGGTTCGGACTCAGCTCGGCAGCAGCACACCGTCGATGACGTGGACGATGCCGTTCGTCGCCGTCACGTCCGTGGCGACGACGTTCACCGTAGCGCCCGATCCGTCCGTGATGCTGACGGCGCCCGACCCGCTGTCGATGTTCACCGTGAAGGTGCGGCTTCCGTCGACGGTGGTGACCACCTGACCGTCACTGAGGGCGCCGGACTCCACAGTGGCTCCGACCACGTGGTACGTCAGGATGTCCACCAGGTCCTGGCCCGTGGGAACGCTCGAGAGCGCCGCGAAGGCCTCCTCCGTGGGGGCGAACACGGTGTATCCCGCGCCGCTGTTGTCTCCCCTCAACGTGGACTCGAGGCCCGCCGAGCGGACGAGGTCGACGAGCGTGTAGAACTCGTTCAGGATTCCCGTGTCGACGATGTCGACTTCCGGAATGAGAACCTGATCGATGAGGTGGATGATCCCGTTCGTCGCCTCGACGTCGGCGCCAGTCACGGTGGCGGCGCCCACGGTCACGGTGGAGCCGGAGATACCGATGGTCAGGTCGTCACCCTGCAGCGTGGGGACCATCTGGCCGTTGGTCAGATCGGTCGATGCGGCCGCTACGCCGGGTACGACGTGGTACGTCAGGATGCTCGTGAGGAGATCGGCGTTCTCCGGCTCGAGCAGGGCGCCCACGAGATCGGAGCCCAGGCCGTCGAAGGCCGAGTTCACGGGCGCGAACACGGTGAACGGACCGTCGGATTGAAGCGCTGAGACGAGATCGGCTTCGATGACGGCGGTTTCGAGCGTGCTCACGTCTGCCGTCTCGATCACGATGTCGACGATGTCCTGAGACACCGCAGGCGGCATCGGCTCATCGTCGCACGCGGCCAACGAGAGTGCGACCGCAGGCAAGCAGACACCCATGAATCGGCGCGCTGCGTTTCGTACAGAAATCATTTGGACCCCCAGGGAAAGCTTCTGATGTCGATGGCTTGTTCAACTTCTGAGAGCCAATTAAACCGTATGTCCAACGTTTGTCAAGAACATTCTGTGACAATAATTAGACAGCCGGCACGATCAGTCTGCAATTCCGCGTGGGTAGGCGGGTTTTGAGGCACTTCGGTAGAGCTGCGGCTGACAGGTGGTACGAGTCAGGCGCCCTTACCGTTGGTGTGCGGACGGTCGAATGCGTCGAGGCTCTCGAAGATCTGGATCCCCGGGGGCAGCCCCTCTCCACCGAGGAGGCGTGCCGCCCTGCCACCGACCATCAGGCTGATGTCCGGGCTCAGCAACTCGCGAAGCTCTGCCAGGTGGCGCGCCGCCTCGGCTACCCCCTCCGTCCGAACCGCGCTGATCGCAACCGTATCTGCGCCCACGCGCGCGGCGGCGCTCGCGATCTCCTCCGATGGGAGTGCCGCACCGAGGTAGACGGGACGCCACCCTTCTACGGAGGCGGCGGCAGCGGCCAAGCGGGCCCCCAGGGCGTGTTGTTCCCCCGGCAGGGTCGCAACTACGACGGTCGGGCCGGACTGGTTCGCTTTGGCCGGATCATTCATCCACGAGAGAATGCGCTCCAGGATCCCGCTTCCGAGGTGCTCCTGGGCGGGGGAGACGCGGCCCGCCGCCCACTCCGCTCCGATCTGCCCGAGCAGGGGCGCCGCGACGCTGCCGAGGAACTGCTTCGCGCCGAGCGCCAGAAACGCGCGCCAGAGCGTACGCTCGAGCGCCTCGGTGTCCATGGACGACATGTGTCGGAATGCGTCCTCGACCCAGGTGTCCTCGGTCTCCGATGGCGTCGCTGATGGGGGTGTCGCAGCGGCCTCCAGGTCTTCGGAGAGCAAGGCTCTCGCGACCTCGGGCGGGAGAGCCGCGACCGAGCTGATCGACCGCCCCATGTCCGTGAGGGCCCGCAGCGTGTTGAGGCGCTCGATGTCCGTGTCCGAATAGAGGCGCTGCCTGCCGTCCGAGCGCGCGGGCTCGACGGCGCCGTACCGACGCTCCCAGGCACGGATCGTGGCGGGCGTGAGCCCAGTGCGGTGGGCGACGACGCGAATCGGGTGCCGGGGGCTCTCTGGATCGTTTGTCATGCGGCAACACTAACCGTGAGTTCAATCATTGTCAAAGTTAATAGCTCTACAACACCTTGACATTGGCGAGAGTGTCCGCCAAGATCCTTGGACAATCGCTTGACGTCCCTTTCCCAATCGGATCCATAGGCTCCATCATGCTACGCAAGACTACGCTGCTTTCCGCCTTCGCGGCCGTCGCCTCCTTCGCGGCCGCTCCTGCAACCACAACTGCCCAGATGGCTACGGACGACATCGTCACGACAGCCGTCGAGGCGGGCTCCTTCACGACCCTGGCCGCGGCGCTCGAGGCCGCGGGACTCGTCGGCGTGCTGCAGGGTGACGGCCCCTTCACGGTCTTCGCTCCCACGGACGACGCGTTCGCGAAGCTTCCTGACGGCACGCTCGATGCGCTTCTCGCCGACAAGGCCGCGCTCACTCGCGTGCTCACCTATCACGTCGTGGCCGGCCGTGTCTCCTCCGCCCAGGTCGTCGGACTGACGCAGGCCGAGACCGTCGCCGGCGTCATGGCGCCCATCGAAACCCGAAACGGGGACGTGTACGTCGCCGGGGCCAAGGTGGTGGCGACCGACGTACAGGCCTCCAATGGCGTAATCCACGTCATCGACTCGGTCATGCTCCCGCCGGAGATGTAGGAGCAATCAGGGCCAGAAGTGAGGGCGGTGATCGAGCCAGTGCCGGTCGCCGCCCTCGGCACGACCACCCCTACCTGACCAGCGTTACCTCGCGGAGCAGAACCATGAAACAACGGATCGCCATCATCGGAAGCGGTGTGTCCGGGCTCGTGGCCGCCCACCTGCTTCACAGGAAACACTCCGTCACGGTCTTCGAAGCCCGGGACCGGGTGGGCGGTCACGTATGCACGGTCGACGTGGGCGAGTCCCACGAGCACAAGCAGTCGATCGACATCGGCTTCATCGTCTACAACGAGCACAACTATCCGCTCTTCTCGCGCTTGATCGAGCAGCTGGGCGTGGAAACGCAGGCGTCGAACATGAGCTTCGGTGTGCGTTGCGACCGCTCCGGCCTCGAGTACGGAAGCGAGAATCTCCGAACGTTGTTCGCCCAGCCGTCCAACGTGGTGAACCCCAGGTTCTACTCGATGCTACGTGGGATCTTCCGATTCAACCGTGAGGCGACGGGCGCCGTGCGCAACGGCGCGGCGGAGCTCTCTCTGGGTCAGTACCTGGCCAAGGCCGAGTTCTCGCGGGCGGTGACCGAGCACTACCTGATGCCGATGGGGTCGGCGCTGTGGTCGATGCCACGCGGTCGCGTGCTCGAGATGCCCGCCGAGTTCTTCGTCCGGTTCTTCGAGAACCACGGTATGCTGACGGTGAACGACCAGCCCGAATGGCGGGTGATCTCCGGTGGGTCGGCGCGCTACGTGGAAGCCCTGGTCGCGGCCTTTCAGGACCGGATCCGGACCTCGTCTCCCGTGCGCAGCGTCGAGCGTCGCCACGCCCACGTAGTCGTGAACGGGGAGAATTTCGATCACGTCGTCTTCGCCTGTCACGCCGACCAGGCCCTGCGGATTCTCGGGGACGCCACGCCTCGGGAGCGTGACGTCCTCGGGGCGCTGCCGTTCCAGGCGAACGAAGTGGTTCTGCATACGGACACGTCCGTCTTGCCGAGAAGCCGGAGGGCGTGGGCGTCGTGGAACTACCACGTGGGGGGCGAGGCCGAGGCGCCGGCGACCGTCACGTACAACATGAACCGGCTCCAGACCCTGGAGGCGGAGTCCACCTACTGCGTCACGCTCAACGCCACGCACGCGATCGATCCGGACTCGATCCTCTACCGTGCGCGCTTCAGCCATCCCGTATACGACCGGGCGAGCATCGCCGCGCAGCATCGTCACGACGAGATCAGCGGCGTCGACCGCACGCACTTCTGCGGGGCGTATTGGGGGTTCGGATTCCACGAGGACGGCGTGCGGAGTGCCGTGAAGGTCGCCGAGCGATTCGGGGTGGGTCTGTGAAGAGCTGTATCTACCGGGGGGTGGTGCGCCATCGGCGGCACGAGCCGGTCGAGCACGCCTTCGACTATCCGCTTTTCATGATGTACCTGGACCTGGCCGAGCTTCCGGACGTCTTCGACGCCCACTGGCTGTGGTCCGCGGAACGACCGGCGCCGGCGTGGTTCCGGCGATCCGACTATCTGGGCGACTCGGAGCTGGATCTCGATGTCGCGGTGCGCGACGAAGCCGAGCGACTGACGGGAGACAGGCCGTCCGGGCCCATCAGGATGCTCACGCATCTCCGCTACTTCGGGTACGTGCAGAACCCGGTCACGTTCTACTACTGCTTCCGGCCCGAGTCCGAGGAGGTCGAGACGGTGGTGGCGGAGATCACGAACACACCGTGGGGAGAGCGCCACGCCTACGCCCTCCGCTCATCCGACCCTCACGCTCCCGTCTGCGGTCGCACCCATCGCTTCCGGAAGTCGTTCCACGTGTCGCCCTTCATGGACATGGACCAGGAGTACGAGTGGCGCTTCGGCCGTCCTGGCCCCAGGCTTAGCGTGCATATGCGCAATCGAGTCGATGGGGGCCGGATCTTCGACGCAGCGCTCGCGCTGCGCCGCGAGGAGATCACGTCCGGCTCTCTGGCTCGAGCGCTTGCGCGCTTCCCGTGGATGACCGCGCGTGTGGTGGGCGGCATCTACTGGCAGGCCTTCCGTCTGTGGGTGAAGCGCGCACCATACTACGAGCACCCGGCAAGGAGGGCCGCATGAGTCTGCTCGATCGGATGTGCGAGACCGCCGTCCGCCACCGTATGAGTCGCATCGCCCACGGTCAGCTCACGCTGCGCCACCGCGGCGTCGTCCACCAGTTCGGAGCGGGCGGAGCGCCCGAAGCGACGATGGACATCGAAGATCCCGCGTTCTTCCGCGCACTCACGCTGCGGGGACATCTGGGGGCGGCCGAGTCGTACGTCAGGGGCGAGTGGTCGTCCCCGGAGCTCGCGGACGTCATCCGGGTGTTCGCGCGCAACCGGGAGGCACTGGACGGCCTGGAGACGGGGTGGGCGCGGCTCGCGCGACCGGCCCTGGCCGCGATCCGGCTCTGGAACCGCAACACCCGCCGCGGAAGCGCGCGCAACATCCACGCGCACTACGACCTGGGCAACGAGTTCTTCGCGTCGTTCCTGGACGACACCATGACGTACTCGTGTGGCATCTTCGAGACCGGTCGCAGCTCGTTGCGCGATGCCTCCGTCGCGAAGTACGACCGGATCTGCAGGAAGCTGCAGCTCCGAGCGTCCGATCACGTGATCGAGATCGGGTCGGGTTGGGGCGGCTTCGCGATCCACGCCGCGTCCACCTACGGGTGCCGGGTCACGACCACCACGATCTCCCGGGAGCAGCACGCACTGGCCACCGAGCGGATCGCCGAGGCGGGGCTGGAGGACCGGGTCACGGTGCTGCTCCGTGACTATCGGGATCTCGAGGGGACGTACGACAAGCTGGTCTCGATCGAGATGGTCGAGGCGGTGGGACACCAATTCCTCGACACCTACTTCGAGAAGTGCGCGAGCCTGCTCGCGCACGACGGCATAGCGGCGATCCAGGCCATTACGGTGCAGGACGGTTGGTACGATCCCCGGCAGCGCCAGGTGGATTTCATCAAGCGCTACATCTTTCCCGGTAGCTTCGTACCGGCGATCTCGACTCTGGCCGCCTCCTCGGGGCGCACGGATCTGAGGCTCGTGCACCTGGAGGACATCACGGCGCACTACGCGGAAACGCTCCGGCGCTGGCGGGTCCGTTTCGACGAGAGCTGGGACCGGATCCGGTCGCTCGGGTTCGACGAGCGCTTCCGTCGGCTCTGGGAGTTCTACTTCTGCTACTGCGAGGGGGGCTTCGACGAAGCGGTCCTGGGCGACGTCCAGCTCGTCTTCGCCAAGCCGCTCGCGAAGGGCTCGCTCGTCGACTTCTCGCGCAGCCGCGTCGCGGCGGTGGCTTGAGGGTGGCCTCGACCATGATGACCCCATTGGCCATCGAGCTCGCCGAGCGTGGCCTCGTCCCGCTCGGCGGTCTCCGCCTCGGAGTGCGCCGACTGGTCAAGCAACGCCTTCGCGAAGCCGCCGCGTCGTCCGACACCGACGCGTTCGTGCGGGAGCTGGAGCGGAGCCCTGTCGCGTTGAGCACAGACAAGGCGAACGAGCAGCACTACGAGGTGCCGCCGGAGCTTTTCCAGATCATGCTGGGTCCCCGCCTGAAGTACAGCGGCGCCTACTGGCCGGACGGCGTCGATGCGCTCGGTGAGGCCGAGCGGGCCATGCTCGATCTGACGTGCGAGCGGGCTCGGCTGGAGGACGGCCAGGACGTCCTGGAGCTCGGATGCGGCTGGGGCTCGCTGACGCTCCACATGGCGGAGGCCTATCCGAACAGTCGCATCACCGCCGTATCGAACTCGGCGCCCCAGCGTCGGTTCATCGAGGCCCGTGCTCCGGGCAACGTCCGTGTCGTCACGGCGGACATGAACGACCTGGACTTGTCGGAGCGGTTCGACCGCGTCGTGAGCGTGGAGATGTTCGAGCACATGCGGAACTACCGCGAGCTCCTTCGTCGCATCCGCGGCTGGACGCGCCCGGACGGGCGGCTCTTCGTGCACGTCTTCTGCCACCGCGTCCACGCTTACCCGTACGAGACGGAGGGCGCCGACAACTGGATGGGCCGCTACTTCTTCACGGGAGGCATCATGCCCTCGCTCGACCTCCTGCCTCGCTTCGACGACGATTTCCGGCTCGAGGAGCGCTGGGAGA
>JASFUR010000117.1:0-8656 GCA_050050215.1 Gemmatimonadota bacterium | reverse complement strand
GTGGCGCAGGAGCTCTACTCGACCGCGCGGGTGCTGCGAGTCTTCACCTTCGAGCGCCGCGAGGTGTCCGCGGACGAAGTGCTCGAGCGGATCACACGACCCGCCGGGAGCGTCTGAGGGGGCCTCTACTCGTCGTTCGCCGGCCCGATCCCGACCAGGATGGCGGTGATGTTGTCGTGCCCGCCGGCCGCGTTGGCGGCGGCGACCAGGGCCTTCAGCGCCGCGGTCTCCCGATCCTCGCTGGGCGCGGTCCCGTTCGTTCCGAGCTCTCGGCCGAGGATCTCGACGAGGGCCGGATCCTCCAACATGCCGACGAGCCCGTCGGTGCAGAGCAGGTAGACGTCGCCCAGCTCCACCGTGTCGTGGATGATGTGCGGGACGGGTGTGTCCTCGAGGCCCAGGCACTGGGTCAGCAGGTGGCCCATCGGGTGCACCCTGGCCTGCTCGAGCGTGAGCTGGCGCGCGTCGACGCGCTCCTGGACCCACGTGTCGTCCCGGGTCAGCTGCGTCAGCTCTCCCGCCCTGAACCGGTAGGCGCGCGAGTCTCCCACGTGCCCGACGACGTAGGTGTCCGACTCGGGATCCACGGCGAGGGCCGTGATCGTGGTGCCCATGCCGTCGAGATCCGGCTCCTCGCGACCCTGGGCCCGTATGGCCTCGTGCGCCTGGAGCACCGACCGCGCCATGGCCTTCTCGAAGAGCGCCGTCCGGTCACCGTCGGCCTTTTTCGGGGCGCTCAGCTCCTGCTCGAGCACACCGGCGGCGGTTCCGGCGGCGATGCGGCTCGCCACGTCGCCTCCGGGGTGTCCTCCCATCCCGTCCGCCACGACGGCTACGCCCAGCTCGGGGAGCAGGGATAGGCTGTCCTCGTTACGCCTTCGGGCTCTTCCGACGTCGGTCAGTCCGACCACGGTGGGGTGGTGAGGCACGTAGGGAGCGCGGGGACCGAGGGAGTGGGAGTGCGGAAGACTGGGAGGCCGGAAGGTAGAGATTTCCGCAGCGGGGCTGCAACAGGATTGCACGTCTCACGTCCGGGCCGGGGGGAGAGGGAACGGTTTTCCACAAAGGGGTAGCACCAGGACTAGCGAGACGGGCATCGGTTTCGGGGGGTGTCGACGTCAGAGGTGTGAAGGACCAACGCCTCGGAGCATCCCTGATGGGGGTAGCCGCACGGCTCGCGAGGCAATTGACAGCGAGGCCTTTCGCCGACACGTTAGACGGCTTAGGATCTCCCGAAAATCGAGCGTGAGGCTCCTGTATCCGACACTCAAGGGGATCGCCCCGGACCGGAATGGAGCTCGAAGGAGAATAAAGAGACGATGGCAGCCACCAAGACGAAGCGACGGAAGCGCCGCGGGAAGGGGAACCTCCTGTCGGGCTTCGACGCCAGCGTCGAAGAGCAGAGTGCTCTAGATCAGTACCTGCGCGACGTCAGTCGCCACGAGCTCATCACTCCCGAGAAGGAGAAGGAGCTCGGCGCGAAGGCGCAGAAGGGCGACCAGGACGCGATCCAGGAGCTGGCCAGGGCCAACCTGCGGTTCGTCATCAGCGTCGCGAAGAAGTACCAGAACCGCGGCGTCTCCCTCACGGATCTTATCCAGGAAGGGAACGTCGGTCTCGTCACGGCCGCCCGGAAGTTCGATCCGGAGCAGGGCGTGAAGTTCATCAGCTACGCGGTGTGGTGGATTCGCCAGGCGATTCTGGCTTCGCTCGCCAATCACGGCCGTGCCGTGCGCGTGCCGCTCAACCGTGCGAGCGACCTGGCCCGCATCTTCCGCGAGAAGGAGCGCCTCAAGCAGGAGAAGGGGCGCGAGCCGACCACGGAGGAGCTGGCCGAGGCGACGTTCCTCACGCCCGAGCTGGTCGAGTCGCTGCAGACGCTGAATGCCGCCGAGATCCGTCTCGACGCGCCGATCGGTGACTCCGAGGACTCGCAGCTGGTCGAGCGCTTCATTACCGAAGAGGCCGCCGAGCCCGAGGTCGAAGTCGAGAGCAGGCTGCTGACCGAGACCGTGACAGAGGCGCTTTCCACGTTGGAAGCCCGCGACGCGAAGGTGCTCCGGCTGTACTTCGGTCTCGAGGGCGAGCGCGAGCACACCCTCGAGGAGATCGGCAACATGCTCGGCGTGACCCGCGAGCGGATCCGTCAGCTCCGTGACCGTGCGCTGCGCAGGCTGCGGGAGGGCGACAAGGGCAACGCCCTGGAGTCGTTCGCCGCCTGACGCTCCGGTAGCAGGAAGCACCATAGACCCCACCGCTGAAGGCTTCGTTCAGGCCGCCGGCGGTGGGGTCTACTCCGTTCTGCTCCCCGACGGGCAGAGCGTCGACGCCTCACTCCGCGGCAGGCTGAAGCAAGGCGAGGGCCGGGTCGTGATCGGCGACCGCGTGACCGTGGCAGGGAGCGAGGGCGGACCGTGGACCATCGAGGCGGTCGCCGAGCGCTCGACCGAGCTCGTGCGCCGCGGTCGCGGTGGGCGCATCCCGAAGGTTCTCGCCGCGAACCTCGACCGGGTCTTCGTCATCGTGTCGGCGCGGGAGCCCGCAGCGGGCACGGAGCTCATCGATCGCCTTCTCGTGCTGGTCGAGTCGAGCGGCATGCACCCGGTTCTCGTCCTGAACAAGATCGACGTGGAGGGCGCGCGGGAGGCCACCGAGCCTCTGTGTGAGCTTTATCGCGGCATCGGCTACGAGACGCTGACCGTCAGCGCCCGGTCCGGTGAGGGGCTCGACGCGCTGGGCGATCTCCTCTGCCAGGGGGCCTCCGCCCTGATCGGACCGTCCGGCGTGGGGAAGTCTTCGCTGTTGAACGCGCTCGATCCGACGCTGGAGCTGCGCACGGGGGAGCTCTCCGGCAAGGGTGGAGGGGGACGACATACGACCGTGTCGTCGCGGATGATCGGCCTCGATTGTGGAGGCTTCGTGGCGGACACGCCCGGCTTCAGCGACGTGGCTCTATGGGCTGTGCCGCCCGAGGAGGTCGCGTCGTGCTTCCCCGAGCTCGAGCAGGCGGCGAGCGCCTGTCGGTTCCGCATGTGCACACATCAGCAGGAACCGGACTGCGGCGTGCGGGAGGCGGTGGAGGAGGGACGCATCCCACGGAGCCGCTACGCCAGCTACCTGAAGCTCAGAGGCGAGGCGGTCGAGGCGAACGAGCGGTAGGCATGAGGCCGCCGAGACCGGCCTTCGGGGCACCCGCCGCCGACGAAGTCGCTACCTCGCCGAGCTCCGCTTCGGCGTGACCCGGGGCGCCCCGCTCTCGGGATCCGTGTGCACGGAGACGGGCCACCCGTACACCTCGGCCAGCACGTCCTCGCGGAGCACCTCGGCGGGCAATCCCTCGGCCGCGACCCGACCGCGCGAGAGCAGGAGCATGCGGTCCGCGAACTCGGCGGCCCGGTCGAGCCCGTGCGTGATGAGCAGGACCGTCATGCCGGCGTCGGCCGACGAGCGCAGCAGCTCGAGAATGCCCATCTCGTGTCGGATGTCGAGACTGGCGGTAGGCTCGTCCAGGACGAGCGCGCGAGGCTCCTGGGCGAGCGCGCGGGCAATGCGTGCCCGCTGGAACTCTCCGCCCGAAAGGGTGGTCACGTCACGGTCGGCGAGCTCGGTCACGTCACAGGCGTCGAGCGCGGTGGCGACGGCGGTCCGGTCTCCCGGGCCTTCGCCGGAAAGTCCGGCCAGATGCGGGTAGCGGCCCATGCCGACCATCTCTCGCGTCGTCAGCGGAAAGGCGATCGACTCGCTCTGTGGGACGGCGCCCACGGCCCGCGCCCGCTCTTTGCGACCCCAGGCGTGAGCGGGTCGCTCGTCGAACGCGACCCCTCCGGACGCGAGCGGCAGGATGCCCATCAGGGCTCTCATCAGAGTGGATTTGCCCGAGCCGTTCGGTCCGAGAACGGCGTACAGGCTGCCGGTGGGTACCTCGAGGGAGACGTCGTCCAACGCGGGTGCTTCCAGGCCGGGGTAGCGGACGGTGAGGCCCTCGGTCGCGATCCTCATCGGGACACCACGCTCCGCCTCAACAAGACGAGGAAGAAGGGGACCCCCACGAACGCGGTGATCACCCCGATCGGGATCTCCGTCGGGGCCAGCGTGAGGCGCGCAACCAGATCTGCCACGGCCAGGAAGACCCCACCGGCCAGGAACGAGAGCGGCAGCAGCGCCCGGTGGTCGGAGCCGACCAGAATGCGCACGGCGTGGGGGACCACGAGCCCCACGAAGCCGATGACGCCGGCCACCGCGACGCCGGATGCCGTCACGAGCGCGGCGATCGCGAGGGAGAGTCGCTTCACCCCTTCGACGTCGGCGCCCAGGTAGTGGGCCGTCTCCTCCCCGATCGACAGCAGATTGAGCGGGCGTGCGAGCCCCATCAGCAGGAGTGCGGCGGGGATGGTGTAGACAGCCGCCAGCGAGACGCTCCGCCAGGACGCGGCCGCGAGGCTCCCCATGATCCAGAGGACGGCGCTCTGCACCGTTCTCGCCGGCGACACGGACAGGATGAACGCGATGCAGGCCGAGAAGAAGGCGGCCACGACGACCCCGGCGAGCAGGAGGACGCGGACGTCCATGGCCCGACCGGTCGCCGTGGCCACCCGGAAGACCAGGACGATCGCCAGAAGCGCTCCGGCGAACGCGGCCAGCGGGAGGACCCAGGATCCGGCCGCAGCGAGGCCGAGGGCGATCACCAGCACGGCTCCGACCGAGGCACCGCCCGAGATGCCGAGGATGTAGGGCTCGGCGAGCGGGTTGCGAAGGAGCGCCTGGAACGTGGCCCCGCTGATCGCGAGGCCCCCGCCCACCAGCAGGGCGAGGAGGACACGCGGCATACGGAGCCGGAGAACAATGTCGCGCGTGGCCGCGTCGCCGCCGCCGCTCAGCACCGCCCAGACGTCGCCCGTGGACAGCGGTACAGACCCGAAGCGGACGCCGAGCAGGACGGCCGCCGCGAGGAGCGCCACGAGCAGGGCGCCGAGGCTCCAGCGGTTCATCGGAGGCGACGACCGTGCAGCGCTTCGGCCACGCGGTACGCCGCGTCGACGACGTCCGGACCAGGGATCTCGAGCGCGTCACCGATGACTGCCACCCGCGCCCCCGGCGTGAGTGACGCGTCGAAGGACTCCGCGGAGGCGAGGAGCACCACGTCGATATCACGCGTGCGTAGCTGCTCGGGGCTCACCGGCGCGTACAGCGCGTCCAGGTCGGAGAAGACGTTGTCTCCACCGGCCAGCGACACGATCTCGTCAATGTACGTACCCGGCCCCGAGACCCAGGGCGGCGTGCCGCCGAGGACGTAGGCGATGCGCTTCCTGGGCAGGGCGGCCGCCGCTTCCTCCACGTCGTGAAGCCCGTCGCGGAGCGCCCCCACGAGGGAATCGGCGCCTGCCTCGTGACCGGTGGCGAGGCCGAGCATCTCGGCGGTCTCGTAGATGTCGCGGACGTGATCCGGACGCACGGACAGGCTGGGGATGCCCAGCTCGGCCAGGCGCGCGGGCGTGCGGGGATCCTGCGTGCCCCCGAACCGGATCACCAGGTCGGGCTCGAGCGCGACGACGGCCTCGAGGTTCGGCTCGATGCCTCCGCCCACCGACGGAATCGAGGCGGCCCAGGACTCCGTGTCGAACTCGGTCCTGCCCGCGAGTGCATCGACCGCGCCGATGGCCCGAAGCGTTTCCGTCGCGGACGGGACGAGGGAGACGATCCGACGGGCGGGGCGGTCGAGCGTCACGGTGTCGCCCTCGGCGTCCACGACGTGGACCGCGCCGCCGGCCATGGCCTCGTCGCCCGAACGGGTGTCGTTCGCGTCCCGGTCGGCCCCGGTGCATGCGGTGGCGGCGAAGACGATCGCCAGCGCCGATACCGGCGTCATGGCGCGACGGGCACACCCGCGCGGCGGGCCCCGCCGTCTCATTCCCCTGAAGACGATCCCGAGCCGCACGCGTCCTGGAACGTGCGCACCCACTCACCCTGTCGCTGTGCCAGACCCGCGTACCAGCGGCGGTTCGAGCCGAAGACGTCGAGCAGGATCTCGCTGTCGCCGTCGCCGTCCCAGTCGAGATGGTCGAAGTATCTCGGTGCGCCCTTTCCGTCGATGTCCACGGCGCGATACCAGGAGTACGCCTCCTCGTACTCGCCTCCGGAGGGCATGCCCATGAGGAAGACCGCATAGGCGCCCTGACGCGGCGGCGCGATGGCCAGCTCGTCCTGGACGACGAAGGTCGCCACGACCGTCTGGCCGGACATCTCGGGCAGCTGGAACGCCTGGATGTCCTCCCGTGAAGCGAGCGTGCCCGGCTCGGGCCACTGCGCTCCGACCCGCGGAATCACGTCCGCCACGATGTTCAGCGACGCGACGCCCTGATCGTAGTCGCGCTGATGCGCTTCGTACTCGCCGTACTCGCGCCCGGACGCGTCCGCCGCCGAGAGCGCGAGGAAGCGCTCGGCCCCGCTCGCGTCCGGGACCAGCTCGACCGTGCCGGTCACGGAAGCCCGCGGTGTGCACGTCTCCTGCACGGTCCCGACTTCGTTCGCCGTGAGGCGTCCGACGCGGACACCTTCCGCGAACAGGATCCACTCGGATCCGACCGGCATCAGCTCGGCGAGCCGCGTCGAGTCCTCGGCGAGGAAGTCGGGGTGCGGGAACGCCGAGATGGAGTCCCCGTGGATCTCCCCGACCACGGACAGCGTCGCCTGAGATCCGTCCCGGACGCCGGCCAGGAGCACGGGGCCGAGCTCCCGCGGGGGCACGCCTTCTTCGGCCGTTTCCGCGCTGTCGGGCGCCGCCGACTCGGAGGCGGGCGGGGCCTGCAGCTGCACGTCGACGCCGCCCCAGGCCACGTTGTCGCAGCCTGTGGCCACGGTTAAGATCACCGCGATCGCTAGTAAATGCCGTCGCATCAAGCTCTTGGGTCGGTGCGGACGCGCCTGGAGGTCCGGGGCATCGAAAGCTAGCGCGGACCCTTCGGTCGGCAAGCAGAGGGTAGACCACCTGGAAGATCGAGACGAAGTGGAGGGGGGCGTGGCCTCGGGGGCTTCGCTGCGCTCGGCGATGGCCTCGTACCCGACCGGTGTGACGGTCGTCGCGGCCCGGACGGACGGCGGCGAGCTCATCGGGCTGACGGTCAACTCATTCACGTCGGTGTCCCTGGAGCCCCCGCTCGTGCTCGTCTGCGTCGGTCACGAGTCCAGCTCACACGACCCGATCATCGACGTGGGCAGCTTCACGGTGAGCGTGCTGTCGGCCGGGCAGGGCGACGTGGCGATGCGCTTCGCGAAGCGACCGTCGGAAGGCCGCTTCGACGAGGTCGCGTGGACGGAGGCCCCCTCGGGCCATCCGGTCATCGAGGGGGCGTCCGCTTGGCTCGACTGCTCGATCCGCGAGGTGATCGTCGCGGGGGATCACTCGATCCTGCTCGGCGAGACGCACGCCTGCGGCTGGGGGAAGGAGCCCGCCTTGATCTTCCATCGGGGCGAGATGGGCTCGACCGCCGGATGAGCACGCGACAGCATCCCCTGGATTGGGTACCGCCGCTCCTGGTCGGCGCGTCGGCCGCCATCGCGGGGGAGGTGGCGATGGGGATGCTGATCTACGCGGGAGACGGATTCATGCGATCCCTGACGACCGTGCTCGCGGTCGAGGTCGTCGCGCTGGGAGTCGGCCTGTGGAGCGCTCCGGCTCCGAGTCCACACCTGGTCGATCGGCTCCGCAGGCGCTGGATGACCTGCATGACGGCGTTCATGGTCGCTACCGCGTTCGGGGTGACGTGGAGCCTCGTCCCCGAGATCGGAGGCGGAGCGACCGGCCAGGCGATGGGACTGACGCTCTTGGCGGCCGTGCCGCTCTTCACGTGCGGGACCGTGCTCGGCGGGATGGGATCGGTCATGCGCAGCGCTCCGGCGGGCACGATGCGGGAGCCCGGTGCGGCCGCGGCACTCGGCGCCGGCCTGGGGTTCGTGCTCACGGGCTTCCTCCTCCCGCGCGCCCCGATTCCGGCGTCGCTCATCGTCGCGTGCATGGTGCTTCTGTCCGCGGGCGGGCTCGTCTACGGGGTCGTCCTGTCGGCGTTGGACGAGCACGACGACGAGTCACCGAGCCAGGACGTCGAAGAGCCCGTCATCCACGATGCGCCCCCACCCGTTCCCGAGTCCTCGACCGAGGGGCTCGGCGCGGGCGATCTCTATCCCGTGAGCGAGGAGTCGCGAGCGACGTGATCGTCGCGCACCTCTCGGACCTGCACCTGGGCTTCCGGGCCTACGGACGCGCGGAGCGCGGGGTCGACGTGCGCGAGCGGGACGTCGCCGCCGCGTTCGAGCGCGCAAGCCAGGAGGTCGTGAAGGCGCGCCCGGACGTCGTGGTGATCGCCGGCGACGTGTTCGACCGGCCCGATCCGCCGGCCGGCGCGGTCGTCGCGCTCGCACGGGGGCTCGAGGTCCTGCGGGCTGCGCTTCCGGAGGCTCCCGTGCTCCTGGTGGCGGGTCCCCGTGACACGCCGCGGCGCCAGGGCGACCCGGGAGCGCTCGCCGCGTTCGACACGTTCCCCAACGTCGAGGCGGCGACGGGCCTGATGCGGTCGATCCTCATCGAGCGGATGGACCTCCACGTTTGCCTGGTTCCGTACCGGGCGCTGACGCGCCATCCTCCGGCGTTGCCGGAGCCCGA